>CBIHNR010000045.1:0-30850 GCA_966211215.1 uncultured Pedobacter sp. | reverse complement strand
CGTCCCGGAGCCGCTATAAGTAGCAGAATGACTATAAACCCTCACTCACTGATACTGAAAAGAATCGACCAGGCTGCTTCCGTTTTTCAAGTATGCATATCCATTGGTGAAGTAACATGAAAACCAGATTTCAGTTTACGAATTAACATTGGCGTATTCGGTATTGCTCGATGCATAGCCTGAGCCAGGAAATCCAGCGAAAGCTCCTGTACCATTGTCATATGCAAAACTGCAATTACCATAATGTTGATTTTAAATTTTCAATTGTAAAGTTGTAAGTCGACTTGATAGATTGCTGATTGTATTCTTTCGCGCAGGATTTTCATTCGTTGTTATCCTGTTACTCCTTTTGGACTCATCATGCCTGATAAAAAAGCACCGGCCGTATCTCTACAGGCCGGTGCTCAATGTCATTTAGTTAAGGAATTTCAGGTGCGCCGTAGGTGCAAAATGTCGGTAGAAAATTTGATTGCGAACGGTTTTGCGTGCCGTAGGTACGCTACATGGTACCGTACCTACGGCACGGAATGTATAACCGCCTGTTTTTCTTCTACCGACATTTAACCCCGATGGGGTGGTTATTCTTAACTAAATGACATTGGGCCGGTGCTTTTATCTACAGATATTAATGCTTAATAAAAGAACCTTTTTGGGTATTTGACTGGTAGAAATACAAACCTGCGGGAAGATGAGATACATCAACCGCGGTTATCTCTGACCCGCTCAGGCTTGCCTTAATTATCACTCTTCCCGAAATATCAACTATTGCTAAAGAACCTTTTTCTCCGGCGGATGGTATATTCAGAATAGAACTAACCGGATTAGGATATGCGGCCTGATGGCCGCCAGACAAACCGCTGAACACCGTCCTTACATCCGAATAACTATATGCTCCGTCCTTGTCAATCTGTTTAAGCCGGTAATAGCTCCTGCCCGGATAAGCAGAAAGATCGGTGAAAGAGTACTCACTTACCGAAGTAGTCATCCCCTTGCCCGGTACAAAACCAATTTTGCTGAACTCCTTGCCGCTGTTACTTCGCTCGATATCAAAACCTGCATTATTTACTTCTGAAAGCGTACGCCAGTTAAGACGGATTTTGCCTCCATCCTCAGATCTTGCTGTAAAAGATGCCATGCTTACCGGCAAAGTGTTAGAAAAGTCTTTGTATGTAATATTATCCAGATAGAAATTATAATTAGGAGAACCCAAACCCCAGAGTAGTTGAGTAGCTCCGGCTGTGAACACTGTTGCAGATGCGTCGCTCGCGGTAGCAGCGGTAATCCAGCTAATACTGTCTGTAGAATATTCCAGTTTCATTTCTACTGGAGAAGATCCGGCCACCGATGCTCTGTACCATACGGATTGTCCGACTTCAGGCACCAGGCTGCTCACAGAGTTATTTACAAGGGTGGTTAAAGACGTTGCAGAGGTTGAACGGTAGATCCTGAACTCAGAATGGCGCGTAGCTGCTCCGTTTGCCGTATATGCAAGAAAAACATAGCCGTTCATCATGCCCTGAACGTATCCTGTTGTAGCATCGCCAACCGGCGTAGTTCCCCTTAATAAAACACCAACTTTATAATCAAGACTGCCAGAACCGACGCTCTGCTTCCAGCTTACAGAATAATTGGTAGCATTAGGAGGATATAAATTTAAATTCATTACTCCCGTAGCATTCCTTTGTCCGCCACTGTAGGGCTGAAAGCGATTGCTGGTAAGCTGCATTGCATCCCTGTAGCTTACTACGCCTGCTGTTGCAGTATTCCCGGAAGCGTTGGTAATGTTTAAGGCTGGACTTAAACCACTGGCAGGAGAAGTACCCGCCACATCCTTATCAAAATCATATATCCTGCTCCATGAAACATAACCGCTTAAAGACACTGTTTTTTCTGTAGCAGAATTTGAAGTAAGGGATATATTACCCGTATAGAGCATTTCCGCAAGATTTGATTTAAGCCGGACAAAGATTGCTGTCGGATCAATAACTCCGTTATTCATTGGAATAATAATAGAGGATGCATATCCGTTGTCTGCACTTAAAGAAATTTCAAAATTTGATGCTGCACTCACTAAAATATCTCCGGCCAAAGGTTCTCCCCATACCAGGAAGGATTTTACAGGGGAGGTGCCAGAGTAATAGTTATAATTAAGCTCGGTAAAAGCAGTTTCGGATAGTGATATTATGGCTTCCTGAGAAACAGTTGCCTTTACAGGAATGCCTTTACCAGCTGCACTGAAAGACGCTATCATTATTTCACCTGTGTAAGTGGCAGTAGCCAGTCCAGATTTCAGACGCACATAGACAGTTGTTGGCGCTACGGTACCATTAACTGAAGTGAGATTGATCATTGCAGTATAATCAGCCCCGGCATTTAGTGAAATTTCAAAATTTTCAGGAGCGTTAACACTTAAAGCGCCGGAAAGCGTACTTGCCGAAACAACAAAGGAACGCACAACCGAAGTAAAACCGCTGATATAGCCGAGACCCGTTAGCAAGGAAGGTGTCGTCACCACAATGGATGGCTCAGAAACACTACCATTCAAAGAAACAATTTTATCAGTACTGCCTCCGCTTGGTGAATAGTTCAGCAAAATCTCGCCTTTGTACGCTTTCGCATCTAAGCCTGATTTAAGTCTGGTATAAATGTTGGTGGAAGCAATAGTCCCTCCAACAGGCGCCAGGCTAACAGATGCATCATAACCAGCTCCCGGATTCAGAGAGACTTCAAAATTAACCGGAGCACTGATTGAAATACTCTCTGCTAGTGAGGTTCCGGAAACAGTAAAGGACTTGCTTAATGACGGGCCTGCATTTTTGATATAAGAAAGATCTGTCAGTGTTTCTTGTGAAACAGAAACAATACCAGGCCGGGGTATCTCCACCTGGGTGATATTATCAACATAAGAATCCCAGTTAGCAGCAGCCAATCCCCAAACAAATTGTGCGGTGCCACTAGCAAATGTAGAAGCTACGTCGGTAGTACTAGCACCGGTGTTCCATGTAAGACTATCAGTTGAATATTCAAGTTTTAAAGCTGGATTGGTGGCTCCGGTAACGGATGCACGATACCAAAGCGGCTGTCCGGCAACGGGCGCAAGAGTGCCTACAGCTACGTTTGCAAGAATATTAAGTGAGGTTGCATTCGTCGATTTATAGATCCTGAACTCGGATCTGGCAGGTACTGCAGCACCGTTTGAGTACACAATAAATACGTATCCTTGCTTTAATCCCTGCACATAGCCAGTAGTAGCAGTTCCTTCAGGAGTATTTCCCCGTAATAACATTCCCACTTTATAGTCCCGCCCCGCGGTACCGTTAACCTGTTTCCAGACAACGGAATAGTCGGCAGCCTCAGTAAACAGGTTCAGGTCTAAAGCTCCTGTTGCATTCCTTGCCCCTCCACTGTAAGGGCGGAGGTAATTACTGGTTTTACTGTTTAAATCAGTAAAGGAAGCTACCCCGGCAGTTGCCCCGTTGCCGGTAGCAACACTTATATTACCAGCGGGAGGCATACTTGCAGTGTTTGAAGCGACATCGCTACTAAAATCATAAAACTTCACTACCGTAGGCTTTACTCTGCCCGAAAGAGGTACAACAATACTATTATCACTACTTGTAATCGTAAGATTTTCCTTATAGATATTTCCTACCAACCCTGCCTTTAAACGCACATACACATTTGTTGCAGGAATTGAATCGGCTACCAGAGATATATTCAGAGTGCTGGTATATCCACCCGACTGATTTAGCGATATTTCAAAATTGCCTGGAGCGTTTACACTAACGTTATTGTTTAAAGAACGGCCTGCAACAGAGAATACCTGGGTACCCGACGGCCCCTGGCCCTGGCTATACTCAAAACCTGAGAGTGCCAGTTTTGAGGAAGACAGTTTTGAGGAGCGGAAAGTAATATTATCCATTAGCCAGGTGTAATTATCAGACCCTAAGCCCCAGATAAGTTGGGTAGTGCCTCCAGGATAGGCATTATCGGTAAAAGCTGTGAAGTTTCCGCCCTCCCAGGTAATGCTGTCCTTCGAACATTCAAACTTTAAATTACTTCCATTGGCTGTAGCGCGATACCAGCAGGCAGAGCTTGTATTTACAGTGAAAGTTGAGGTAAAAGACTGTTGCAGGCTTATGCCTGCGGCGCTGGCAATATGAGGTTGTAAGGTCACAGTCCCATCACTATTCCTCATAGAAACAAACAGATAGCCCTGCTTCATTCCTATAGCATAAGGACTTGAGCCGCCATTTCCACTCGCCCGCAGCAACATCCCCTTTTTTGCTCCAGCTCCGCCGTCATATTCTTTCCAGATAACAGAGTAATCTGCCGTTCCGGGAAAAAGGTCAAGGTCGGCAACACCCGTCGCATTCTTCGCACCGCCCGAATAAGCCTTAAACATATTACTTGTTCCATCCGTGGCACCGGTATAGAGTGAAACACCCGCTGTTCCGGAACGCAAAGTCATCAGGCGGGCGGGCGGAGTACCGGCAACAGATGTGGCCAGGTCCTGATTAAAATCGTATCTGGTTCCTGTAGAACCCGACACCACAATATTGTCAAAAATGATAGCATTAGTCCCTGTTTTGTTGGCACTGTACATAATAGTGTTCTCGCCAGCTTTCAAAGTGATCGTTTGTGTGTTAATCGCCCACTCGCTGTCACTTGCAGTTTTGACAAAAACCGGGGTACCTACTTTTACACCGTTTACATAGAGGTCTATCGAGTTAACGTCTCCGGCCGAAGCAGTGTATTTTGTTTCCAACAGGTAAGAACCGGGTTGCAATGCCGTGATGGTTTTCCTGATACTCGCTGCCGAATTTGTGCCGAACCTAAGATAGCCCTGTGCAGTATAATTTCTTATTGCTGCATTGATACCGTTGGTAACGTTTCCGTTTATATTCTTATAGTCAAAGTTTTCGGCCTCGTACTGATGCGGACCAGAATAGGCAGCAGGAAGTTCCGGATTTAAAACAGCGGCGGTTTTATACGAGGAAAGGCGGCCTGTTGCTGAGCCGGAACAATTCACAGTGATATCTAAAGCACCATTATGCTGAATCGTTAGGCTTAGCACTCCTTCTGACCAACTTTTTGTGATCGTGCTGGGCTGGTGATTAGCCCTGTCGGTGAAAGTATAAGTAGGCTCTGCCGTACTTCCGTAAATCTTAATTACGTCTGTCTTCAAGCCTGTATTTATCATGTTATCGTAATTGTTCAGATAAATATTAAGCCGGTTGGAAGTTTCTTTAATAACGCCCGAGGTATATTGAGAGAATGATAATTCAATACTATCACAGGTATTGTATTTAAAGGGGATGCGTCCGCTTGCGGTTTGCCCGGTTTTAAAAGGGTTGTAAACTACCCAACCGTTTTCATGCCGTCCGGCATAAATATCTCCTGAATATTCCTTTGGAAACAGGTTGTTAAACTCGTTTACCTTGGCTGCAATATTGGGCCAGCGACTTGAATAAGCCGATTTGTTTACCTTCACCTGAAAGGAATTCGCGTCGGCATCAGTAAATTGAAAAACTGTTGGGATAGTTGGATAACGGCCTGTCTTTTTGAAAAAGCTCTTGTTATCTTTAAGGTTGCCATCCCCGTCCATACGATACAAACCTTCAAACAAGCTTGCAGGAGTACTGTAAATGTCGTCATTACTACCAGCGTTTACATCATGAATAATAGCAACTTTGGTTCTGTCAATCACCTCCTTACGACTAGGAATACGGACAGTACCATCTACAACCTTTCTGAAAATATCTAACGTAACGTTATAGAATTGTGGATACAACTCCCATCTTCTGGTGCTATATCCGTCAGCTGTAGAGCCCGTGCTCAATTCTCTTGACTGCTGTATCATAATTAACTCCGGCCCATCAATCACAGTTTGGCCGGTCAGCATCATATGTTCCAGATAGGGAGCTCCTGCTGTTGCCATCGAAAAATTAGCATGCTGCCCGTTGATGTCGGTCCATCCGGTATCGTCATATCTGATACCATATTGTCCGCTAAAGCCCGAAAGATAGGCGCCCAAACACAAGCTCTCCATATCTGATTGATATGATTGTTGGGTATATTTCTCACAAAGAATAAAGTTTTTACTGAACTGCCTGGTGGCCGCAACAAAGTCTGGATTACGCTTCATCATAGCCATAGGGTTTATGTTTGGGCTCCACTCATTGCCGCACCAGCTAACCATCAGATAGCCGCCATATTTATTACTAAGTTTTACAAGGTTGGCAAAAAGTGCCATTCGTTGTGTCCAGGAGACAGAAAACGGATCATCATATCCCCAGAATTGTTCAGCATAATTGAAGCCTATCAGGTTAGGATAATCGCGGTAAAGCTCTTCATAAACCTTCAGATCAAAGTCTGAAAAATGCTGAAACCCACCGCTTGATTGCTGGACCATCGCCCACATACGATTCTCCGCACACACCCGAAGCCATGACTTTGCTATCTCATAAGCATACTCCGCCTGTAACCACTTGCCCGTAGTAGCATCGTGATTTATGGAAACCGAAATATTCATCACTACATAGGGACGAATATCTTTAGGAATTAAGTCGATAAGCTTTTGGGGATCGGCATAATTCCAGGAGTCAATGTGGATCAGCCACATCGGTTTTTCCGGAGATGCAGGGCGACGTAAAGGGATAACGGATTGGGCGCTAGCGGAGATACATCCACTGGCCATGACAAAAAGAAGAAGTACAAAGGCCGGAGTTTTGCGTAAGTACTTCAGGATATATATAGGTTTTTCTTTCATAGAGCATTAGTTTGCTTGTGAACTTTCTGGTTTTGATTAGTTTGTTAATGCATCTATAGCTGCCGCAATAGCGTGTAAAATGAAGATGCTTGGTAGGGACAGGATAGAAGTAGAAATGATTTTCACCTGCCTGCGAAGAAAGATTGTAAAATCCTCCTTTAACAGGCTACTAAACTACATACCCTGCTGTTGCAAGGGCACATAATTCGTCAGGATGAATTGATCGGCAATAGTCCCTATCGTTCATATGGCAGCAAAGTGAAAAGCTTTGGAAAAAGGGAGTCTTTCTAATTTGTTTTTGTAGAGGTGTTTCCATCGATATATAATTTAGTTTAACATTCAGGTTATTAGATCCTTTAAGAGTTTTAATATATAGTAAGCTGCAGCTCGTGGCCTATTTTTATAACGGACAGCATTGCTAAAATCGATTGATTTCTACTATCCATCTTTGTACAGACAAAGGCAAATGGTTTATAAATGTTAATCGAAAGTATATATGGCTCGCATCAAGCAATAGCACAATACTTCAAAATGATAGGCCTTTTGTTCAAATTAGTACTTCAATCAGGAAGCAATGCGTCTTCAGATAAAGAGGCTGTTTTAATAATGCGCTTAGCCTGCTGTTTCTTATAAAATTTAAAACCAGTAGGCTCCGATTGAAAAGTATTCTTCAGCTTAGGTTAATGACAAGAGCCCCGCTCCAAACGAAAAAGGCACAGGATGTCAATAAACTCCCGTGCCTTAAGTATACCAAACAATTTAACCTTATTTCTATTTCTTGGATAGCGCTTCGGCTACCCCAACATAAGCTGGTTTTCTTACGAAACCTTCTGTCCACAAACCTATTGGCTCGCCGGCTCTCCAGCTTGATGATGCCGGGCTATCCTGAGGGCTCCAAATGGTAATTCCGTAACGTTGAGCGGCCGGAATGAGTTCGAAGTACTTCTCCACTACATATCTGTACATCTCTTTTTGAGCCTCATAATCCGCCTGAGTTGCCTGAGGGGTTTTTACGCCTCCTGCCATACCCATGTCCAACTCAGAAACCTTAATCAGTTTCCCGGTTGCTGCCAGCAGGCGAAACATCTCGGCAATCTTTTCTTTGTCGGAATTAGTATTGATATGCATCTGCGTACCAATTCCATCCACTTTAGCCCCCTGACTTTCAATGTAATTCACATAATCAATAAGGCCACGACATTTACTTAGGCTAAATTCCAGATTATAATCGTTAATAAAATGAATATCTGTAGCATTACCGTATTGCCTTGCCAGTTTAAAGGCTTTTACGGCGTAATCCTTACCCAAATAATCCTGCCAGAAAAACTCGTCGGCAGCAATTGTAGTTCTGCCCGCCGCAGTTTTAAGTTCGGCTGGTTTAGCATCATCCATTGGCTCGTTTACCACATCCCAAACTTTAACATAGGATTTTGTGGCTGTCACCATGCCCTTAATCCAGGTCTCCAGGGCACTACCAACAATGCTCTCTTTTTCAGAAGCAGTTTTAACTACTTCTGTAGAAGTTCCAGCGGATTTAGTGTTTTTAACTACAACATCATCAATGTAAACAGTACCTACATAATCACCGTAACTGAACACTAGACGATCTCTGAATTCCGCATCGGTTCCGTTTACAGTAACAGTTCTGGTAACTCTCTGCCAATCTGTTGTTACTGGTATGTCTCCAAACGAGTTGGAATTATATCGTGTAGGCGTTCCGGTGACACTTTGAAGCTCTGCTTTTAGTGTCCCAGCAGCTGTTCCTTTTACCATTAAACTAATCTCATAAGTATCACCGGGGGTAAGAGTCTTGCCAAAGGAGTAAGATGTTTGAACTACCCAAAAACCTGATTCTTTTTTAGGATTAGTTACAAATAACGCCTTCGAATTACTTCCATAACCTAATCCCGCGGCGGTAACGCCCCTGGTTGACGAGCCTCCCCATCCTCCCCAGCCAGAACCTGTTTCGAAATTTCCCTCCGTAACGAGATTGGTTACGATCGCTGTACCCTGAGTATCATATACATATAGATTATTCACATCGATATAATAGGTTACATTAGGTTTGTAACCAAGATCGAAGTGTAATTTAATTGAGTTTCCTGAAATACCACTAGCCTGCACCTTAATTTTTTTCCAGGAAATCCCTGTTGTAAACGTTTCGGTAGCAGTACCGGTTCCTGCCCAGTCCACTTTGGGAAGTGCATTAGCAAGACCTTCAAAAGCAATACGTCCTTCTCCTGCAACATCAGATTTTATATACATGATTACTTCGTATGTTTTACCTGATACCACATTTATGGCAGGACTTATCAGTTGCAAATCATTAGCAGAAGCAGAACTGGCTGAAGAAACCAGCTTTATTGCTTTCGTTCCTGCACCCATCCCTTTATTATCTTCTACTATAATACCAGCGCCCGCATTTGCTTTTGTCCATCCGGTAAAAGTTCCGTTTTGTAATCCGGCAATACTCAGATCATTATTAAAACCAGGAGAAGTAACTACAAGCGGGGCAATAAGGCTTTTCAAATAAGTCGCATTTTGATTAGCATGCCAGGCAAGTGTATGGCCGTATACAGAAATACCTGCTTTAGAGGCGGCTTCTAAAAAAGTGGTTACGTTTGCCAGATTCAGGCTTCCGTCGGCTTTTACTACTGCCCCGTGCTTCATTTCATAGCCGGCAGTAATTTCATCGAAATTACTGTTAACTAATCTGTATACCACCCCTTTCTGGATGTATTGAGACAAGGACACGCCGGCACCCAACTTAAATATTGAATTAGCTTCGCGATTTATATAAGATTTTAAAGGCTTATAGGCATCGATCTGCTCCTGCATAGCAAAGCTGGCAGGTTTATCTACATGGAAATCAAGAGCTTCATTTTCTTCGCAGGAAGCCAACATAAAAGAACATGCCAGACTTAATGCTATGTTGTAAAATCGTTTCATGTTTAAATTCTTAATAATTAGTTAGCAACCGGTGTGAATGTCTCCGCTTTAACCCCGCGATCACGCATTACAAGGGTATCGGCTGAGGAAATGCTTCGATCAGCCAGCTCAACCTGATAATTCAGATAAAGGGCATCACGATCTTGATTACCCCAACTATTTTTTTCGCCTCTTTTTACAAATTTTCCGCTGCCAGTTGCCGTGAAGGTCGCATCGGCTGCGGATATGGTACAATTTCCGTTAGCATCAAAATTTAAAAGTAAACTCCGGTTTATATTGGCACCTCCGGCATCTTTGAAGGTTACTGGAAACTCAGTTACGGTTAAGGAGCGGGTATTTAACTTCTTTACTTCATCTTTTTCGACAAACTGCATATGTCGAACTACGGTTGCATTCAGCGAAGTATTCCCGTTTTTTCCGGAAACAACGTCTTTGCCTCTGCGCAGGTAAAATCCATCCCAGGTATTGATGTACCGCACGGCATAAAGCGTATGTTTTTTAAGGGATAAAATAGAGTCAGCTTTGTCCACACTCGTCATTTTAAGTGGAATAACATAGGTTGTTTTTACCGCTAAAGGATCGGCAAAAAAAGCGTCCGTAAGCTGAACCTCAACACCGCCAATCAGCTTGCCTTTAGGAATGACAATTTTGTTAGACGCAAGGGTGTAGTAGTTTGCCGGCATCGGTTTTACAGTACCGCTGTAAGGGGACGGAAATGCAAGTCCCTGTGTCAGTGAATTATCCACGGCAATACCGATTGTTATATCGTTTTTATTGGAGTAAGCACCTCCCATCGTAGCCATTATCTGAAGTTTGTGCTGATTATCCAGAGAGGTATCAAAAATATCCTCACCCAAAGTAACGGTGCGGATTGGGCCCTGATAGGCGAAATATACCGACTGCACGTCATAATCAGGAAATTCCCATTCGGCATTTTTGCAGGAAGTAAAGGCTGTTAACAGCGCCAGTGACATATAAAATAGTCTTTTCATCACATTTATTTGGTTAAACAGAGACAGCTGGCAAACCGGGCTATCTCTGTGTTTGGTTATTTAATATTTACTTGCTTTAAGCCTTGTTACGATTTACCAGCCGGTGTTTTGCTGTAAAGCATTAAACTTTAGTACTTCACTGTAAGGAACCGGCCCGAATTTCATATAATCCTGAAAGCTTCGTGCTTCGACACTTATCTGCTGAGGGATATTTTGAGAAATACTTACACCATTTGCGGTTTCATTTAAGTTTTCATTCCACCTGCGTAAGTCCCAGAAACGGAAACCTTCGAAGGCCAGTTCTAATCTCCGTTCGTTTCTGATCAGGGTTCTCATGGCATCTTTATCGTTCTTAATAGATTCCAGATAAGCGTCTCCGTTGGTAGTTCCAACACCTGCTCTGGCACGGATTGCTTTTATGATGTCATAAGCCGAGTGTGCATTGCCACCGTTAGACATGGGTCCCCAAGCCTCATTAGCGGCTTCAGCATAAATCAGGAATAGCTCGGTGTAGCGAATATGCGGCCTGTAATGTTTTTGATTGTTTATAGATGCAGAATTGCGACTTACATCATGCCTTAACAGCTTACGCATATAATATCCGGTGCGGGTAGAGGTCTCTACTTTATTCAAAGCATCGTTTGTTGTACCATCCGCTGTTGTATTTATCACGGTATTTGTAGGGCCGGCAGTATTGCCATTATAGATGATATACTTTGTTAAACGCGGATCGCGGTTTGTGTACGGAGCAGCGGGGTTATAGCCACTTGATGCCGTGTTGGAAATCGGATAGCCATTAGCCATCGGGAAGGCATTCACCAGGTTTTGGGTAGGATTTAACCTTCCTTGCCCAAACAAACTTGGGGGATAATGCGCTGCTTCAAGATCGCTATTAGAGCCGATATTGGTTCTCCATAAAATTTCCCTCGGGGTAGCTCCTGATGCCAGGGCATCGATCTCAGCCCTGTTATCGTACCATGTAACGCCGTTGGGGTCAAGGTTGGTAAGCCAGCCATTCAGGCTTAAAACTTCCGCAGCACGGTTTGCAGCATCAGCCCAGGTTGTGGTGATGCTTCCGGCGCTGTATGCAGGACTTGCGGCCAATAAAGCAGCCTTCGCCCGTATAGCTTTTGCGATACGACGTGTCATGCGCTGCTTAAACAGCTTACCAAACACCCTATTGTAGTTCTCCACCTTAACACCATTGTAACGGGTAGGAACCTGTGCGGCAGAACTTATATCGGTATAATCAAGAGGGAGAAGATCCTCTGCACTATTCAAATCGCTATAGATCTGCTCCATACAAGCATCGAAAGTAGCCCTCGGTTTGTTAAAATCCGATGTGGGAGTTTCCGGCTCCAGCACCAGTGGAAAACCGAGTAAAGTTCCGTTCGACCAGCCTGCATGCGCCTGTAGCATGTAAAACATCAGGTAAGCCCGTAGCCCGTAAGCTTCTCCTTTCAATCGATCGCGGAACATATCGTTCATCATCTGATCTTTGGAATCCCATGTTACCTTATCAGCCTCGGCCAGAAACAGGTTCAGGTATTGAATGCCGGCCCTTGCATTGGTCCACTGATCGAGCGGATTGAAAGCCGAAGACCATTGGCCAGTAGCAGCTCTTCTGAAACCATTCGCAACGTCGTTAGATACGGCATCATCTGTAGCTACGTCATTAAACGACCAGCCGTTTGTTGGAAGCCTGGTATACCCGTTCAATAAAATCCCGTGCGCCAAACTTGGTTCTGTATATATATTGTCGAATTCACCGTTATTCTGAGGAGCAGGTTCAGTGAACTTCTCACAGCCTGCCAGGGAGAAAAGGACACCTATAATCAGTATTGAAATTCTATTCATGTTGTTTAATATTATCAGTCAAATTAAAACATGGCTTTTACACCCAGATTATACAGCCTGGTTTGAGGAGCACCTCCAAGGTTCATTTCCATCAGCTCTTTTTCTTTAGCAACTGTAAGCAGGTTAAAACCGGCAACATACACACCCATTTCTTTCACAAATTTGCTTTTAAGCACCTTGTCTGAAATGGTATAAGAGATCTGCACTTTCGACAGATCTACCCTGTCGGTGCTGTACATCCAGAAATCTGATGTTCTGAAATTATTATCGCCGCTAAGCGTAGTAAGCCTCGGAAAAGTAGCTGTATTTGCGGTTGCTTCTGTCCAGCGGTTGCGAACCACGGCTGAATACTTATCCTCCCCATTTACCCAGAAATAGTTGTTGTTTTTTATTGCATGTGCCCCGAAACGTCCGGTAGCCAGTGCGAAGAAGGTTAAATTCTTCCAGGTTGCACTTAGATTAAGGCCAAGCGTTAGCGGAGCACCGAACCAGCCGCCGCGTCCAAGATAAACCTGGTCACGGTCGTTAATAATCTTGTCGCCATTCTGGTCTACATACCGGATATCACCAGCAGCCACCTGGCCAAAAGCAGGCTTTGGCGCATTGATACCATCGGCAGCTGCCGCTTCTTGTGCACTCGTGTAAAATCCCTCGCTTACCAGTCCCCAGATTGCATCCAGCGGCCTGCCCTGACGGTACTGATATGAATCTGCAAAATTTTCAGCACGTTTAGTAGCCTTGCTTGTGTAGTAAGTTGCTGCTGTACCTAAATTCCAGTCTACTCCTCCAAATCGTTTTTTAAGATTTAAATGAAGGTCTAAGCCTGTCCTCTGATCATTATTGTAGTTGATGTATGGGATAAATGAGGAATTAGGAAAACCCTGGGTAAAATAATTAGGAAACAAAACGTCACTCTGAACAATGTTACCAGTTATGTTATTTCTAAAGAAGTTTGCACCGAAGCTTAACTGATTTTTAAACATATCAGCCTCAATACCAAGACTGATTTCCTCTCTTCTGGCCATCTTAAGATCCGGGTTACTTCCGCGACGTGAGTCGGTTGACTGAGTTCCGGCACCATCATTCCAGCCGTACCAGTTACCACCAGTTCCGGTATAAATACTTTCATACAGGAAATAGTCGTTGATGTCCAGATCGGTATTTAGGATTCCCGCGGAAGCTGTCAGCTTTAAATTATCGATAAAGGAAAGTCCTTTTAGGAAGGGCTCTTCGCTGATCCTCCAGCCAATAGAGCCGGCAGGTGAAAATGCTGTACGATTACCGGGTGCCAGTTTTGGTGAACGGACCACAGCTCCGGTAAACTCTGCATAGTATTTTCTGCTGAAATTATAGCCTAACTGCAAACCTAGATTTGAGTTGGTAGTTGGCTGATAGGTTTCTGAAATGGACTGGCGAAAAGCAGCACCCATCAGGATTGCTGAAATATTATGGCGCTTGTTAACAACAGTATTGTAGTTAAGCTGACTTGACAAAGAAATGGTTTGGCGGTACCAGCTATCTGCAATAACCTCATTTCCCGATTTGGTATCCTGCCCCCATTGGGTTAAACTGGCAAGCAAATCAGTTCCGGAATAATTTGTCCAAGCTGGCTGATATGTTGCATAGCCGTTACGGTAGCCCTGATTATACCTGTTCCAATAATCTACACCCATGCTTGAATTAAAAGTTAATCCTTTCAGCACACCGCTTAAATCGGCATCAACACCGGTAGTGAACTGAAATTCGCGCTGAACGAAATTATTGTTACCACCTGCATAAATAGCTGCAAACGGATTGGTTTGATCTAAAGAAGTACCACCCAATACATATTTACCGTCGATAATATTGGCTGCATTCACCTTTGCCCAACTGGCTTCATCACTATCTTCCAGTAAGCTTATTGGGATAAGCGGCGTAAAGCGGTTTGGCCGCAAGGTTGCTGCACTCCCCCAGTAATCGGTATTAACGCCACCTCCTTTTGAAAACACAGCACTTGCATCTACACGCGCTTTAAGGATTTTGGTAAGTTTCATATCCACGTTACCACGGATATTGAACCGCTCAGTTGTGTTATTTTTCTTAGCCTCACCAAAATTCAGGAGCGATCCGGCAGAGTTGAATCCGAGGTTTGTGTAATAACGGGCCCTTTCATTACCGCCATAGATTTCGGTTACTGCATCGTAACGGCCAAAGCTTTTCTTGAGATATTCGGAAGAGTAATAATCAACGCTTGGATAGCGATACGGGTTGCCAACAGCATGATTATATATCGTCTCATCAGAATACAGCTTTGCAAGGCCATCATTAACTCGGGCCTCGTTATAAAACGTCATGTATTCAGAAGAGCCTAAATATTGCGGAAAGCGTTTCGGCACATTAAGGCCGGCATTGGCGCGTACATTAATTTTCTGATAAGACTCTGATCCTCGTTTTGTGGTTACAAGGATAACTCCTTTGGCGCCACGGCTTCCGTATAGTGCCACCGCAGAAGCACTTTTAAGAAACGTGATTTGATCGATCTCATTTGGCGTAATACTGGTGATATCTCTTGGAACGCCGTCAATTAACACCAGAGAAGAACTCATGCCCCAAAGGTTATTTCCATTAAAACCCGGAGCAAAGGCTTCCATACCATCCAGCCCGTAAGTGAAAAAGTTCTGTTCAAAAAGCTGTGAAACATTAACGTTAGATACGCCTGACGGAAGGTCATCGTCGTTAACCGATTGAAAAGCAAGCGGTACATAGCGCGTGTCTTTTACCAGATCTATATAATTTAAACCCGTATTTGATACAATAAGAGAAGGCTTATAACCTGGCGCAGTAACGGTAAGTATTGTGCCAGCCGGGGCTTCGGCCGAGAATGCACCGCGTTCATCAGTAGTGGTGTTGATATTGTTTGCCTGATTGTGTATTTGCGCACCTTTTAAAGGCTGTCCGTTGAGGCCCCGAACAAAGGCTTTGACAGATATTTTAACGGCATCCTGGGCCCTGGCCACGCTGTTAAACAGCGTGAGTAAGCAGCACAATGCCATTGCTATTTTTGAATGTTTCATTTTGTCTTGTTTATCTGATCTTTAAATCGCGAATTTTTACCAGCCGGGATTTTGAGTAAACTCCGGATACATACTAACATCCGATCTTTTTAAAGGCAACCAATAATGCTTCTCAGAGAAAGGGCGTTGAAGAATAACACGCTCGCGGAAATTAACCACCTTATTCGTCTTGGGATCTTTACTTGGATCCAGCGTTGCTGCCCGGTCAAACTCTGCTGCAGTTTTAAGCGTGTAAGGAACTTCTGCCAGCAAATACCAGCGGCGAAGGTCGTTGAAACGATGGCCTTCAAAAGCAAGTTCTACCGCACGTTCGCGCCTTACTTCTTTCATGAAATCATCAGCAGAAACCAGGAACGCAGCGGCAACATGACTCACACCCGCACGATCGCGGATAACGTTAATAGCATCAACCGCAGTTTTATTATAACCCGGCACTGTTGCCACAGGTGAATTATAGCCGGCTGTAACCGCTTCGGCATACATCAGATAAATATCAGCCAGACGCATATACGGAACTTTGATGTTTAAATTCTGGCCGTAATTCCATCCCTGGTCATAACCGTTTGCTGTTCCTGGGATAAATTTATAGAGGATATATCCGGTACGGCTGCCAGAACGATCATCGCGATAGCTACCACCGGTGAAAAGATTTGCATAGCGGTGAGGCTCAACATTGGCCGCAAGAGCGCCCTGGATAACTTTCACCCCATCAAATCCGATATCGTTATAAAATCGCGGATCGCGGTTGCGCCATGGAAACTCGGGATCGTAGCCTGATGTGGCATCTGCCTGGGCAGAGTTTGGAATAGGCAATCCGTTTTGCATCCCATAATAATTAACATAGTTAGCTGTAGGTGCAAATACAAGGGACTCGGCCCCCGCAATGAGAGTGGTATACTGTTTTGCAGTTCCGTATGTTGAACCATGAGCGCCCCAATACGGGCCGGAGAAAATGGCTTCGGTTCCGCCCGGGATTAAAAAGTTCTGGCCGGTTGTATAAAAGTTATTGCTGTACTGTGCAAATGGCAGCAGCTTATGCGGCGCCGCACCGCTTTCTGTCAATTGTAATAACTCTGCAAAAGCAGCTGCAGCCTTTTTACTCAGTTCTGCATTGTAGGCTTTATTCTTTGTAGACTCATAGTTCATCAATGGACTGGCAGCCCATAGGTAGTTTTTACCGAGGTAGCCCAAGGCCATAATCTTATTGATACGCAACTGATTTTTACCAAGTGTTGCCCTTCCAGGCTGGGTGTCGTCCCAGTTTATCGGCAGAAGGTCAGCTGCTTCGCGGAAATCTTTTGCGGCCTTTTCAGCACATTCCTGATAGCTTAATCTTGGCATTTTCAGCGGCTCATCAGAGGGAAGAACACGGTCGATATAAGGCAGTCCGCCGAAATACTGCATCAGCATAAAATGCGACCATCCTCTGAAAAACAACAGTTGACCTTTGATCAGGTTACGTTCTTCATCTGTGGCGTTGACCATTAGATTCATATTCTGCAAACCCAGATTAGCCTTGCGTATGGCATACCAGGCCAGCGGCCACAGGCCTTTAGTCATCCGGTCGTTATTGGTATTGGCCGTAGGGCGGTCCATCCAGCCGGCTCCCCAGCCATCGAAACTACTCTGCCAGCCCCAGAAGTCCCCATTATCAATTTTGTTGACGAAGTGGAAATTCTGCACGGTTGACTGGATTTCGTCCTCGCCCCAGTTCCAGCTATTTGTCCAGTAGCGGTTGGTGAAATCGGGGATACAATTGTAAAGTTCCTCAGTAAATCCCTGGAAATTACGGAAGTCCTTGAAAGCTGTTTTTTCTGATACAATCGATTCGGGATCTCTGTCTAAATACTTTTTACATGAAACTCCACCAACCATAGCAGATACCATCCCTATGAGCAATACAGTTTTTATATATCTTTTCATCGTAATCATAATTAAAAGGTGATGTTAGCGCCAAGGTTAAAGCGTCTTACTGTTGGATAAGCTCCTTGAGAGGCCCATGCCTGGCCACCTGCCCCCTGATAGTTGGCTTCGCGGTCATCCGGCATTTTCGTCCATACATAAAGGTTGTTGCCGTTTAAAAACACCCTCAGACTTGACATGCCCGCCTTTCTTACCCAACTCTGGTCAAACGTGTAAGCAATTTCTGCATTCTTCAAACGGATATATGATGCATCATACATATACCTGTCGGCAGTGTAAAAGCCGGTTGGAGTTGACTCCCAGCGAGGCATTGGCCCATCGGGACTAATATTCGTTTTTGACCAGTAAGAACCCTCTTCATAAGCCACGGTATTTTTTCCGGCAAAAGAACCGAGTACAACCTGGCGGGTTACATTGTTAACGCCATAAAATTGAGCGAAGATGCTGAATCTCTTCCAGTCAAAGCCGATGGTAGCATTGTAGGTATTTTCAGGAGCACCCGAATAACCGTATGGGATATTATCATTGGCATCGATAATTCCGTCGGCATTATAATCCACAATGTGATAATTGCCCGGAAGCTTCTGATTGTCGTTTGCATTGTGCATGGTGCTGGCAAACAACTCGTCCCAGGTATTGTAGTAACCCTGACTTACATAAGAGTATCCCTGGCCAATTTGCTTTTCCAGAGGTTTTGAATAAAGAGGCAATAGCTCTGCAACGTCAGCGTCAACAACCTTGTTCTTAGCTCTGGTAAAATTGATATTTGACCATAAGCGAAGGTTTCCATTCACCTTTTTGTTAAAACGGATATCAAATTCATACCCTTTTGAGCGCACTTTACCAACGTTAAATGTGGGAGGTTGGGCACCGTAGTATGTCGGCACGGCACGGCTGGAACCTGCGGTAAGAATATCGCTCCGATCGTCCTGAAAGAAATCGATACTTCCTGTCAGCATGTCTCTGAACAATCCGAAATCAAGCCCTATATTTTTCTTGGATACTTTTTCCCAGCGCACATTCGGGTTTCCGACTCCAGATTCTGTATACCAGGTGTAAGGACTTTGTTCGGCAGCTTCACCGGTGATTCCCAGGGGAGCACGGCCGCCGAAGGCCCAACTGCTCAGATAGGCAAATCTTGGAGATCCTCCGTCGTCACCAATCTCGCCGTAAGATCCGCGGAGTTTAAGCATACTCACAGATTTCAGAGACTTCATAAATTTCTCTTCTGAAATCATCCAGCCAAGCCCGCCGGATGAGAAGAAGTCAAAGCGGTAATCCGGCCCAAATTTCTCAGAACCATTGTAAGCACCATTGTATTCTGCACTGTACTTACCACGATAGTTATAGGTAGTACGAAACACCCAGTCTTCACGATAAGAAGGAATAATTGAGCCCGAAGCCATTTGATCACGGCTCCAAAGCCCCATTGCGGTAACATTATGATCTTTGGCGATTTTAGTGGCGTAATTCAACTGTAGCTGTGAAAACATGCGGCGATAGGTGGCATTATCATCAACGTTACCGGCATTACTTGCCCAACGCACACTCTCTCTCCATTCGAGCTCGGTAGCTGCGTCTTTGGTTTGCGAGTAAGTGACTATCCCTGTTTCCGGATTTATATACTTGCTTAGTGTACCGTTGTTGGTATCGTTTACGCCGCGGCCATTTTCAATAAAGGTATTGTCGATTGAAAGTGTGCCTTTGAAGTTCAACCCTTTAAGGATCGCCCCCAGATTTTGATCAACGGTAAAGTCGGTAGTGATACGAGATGTTGTGACTTCCTGCATACCGCTGGTAGACAATATTCTGGCAGAGTTCAGCCCTTGCTGCTCGTTTGGAGCGTAGTACCCCCAGATTCCGTCAGAATACTTTGGTAAAAAGAGATTGGGAGCTGCAGAATAAGCTGCTGTCCAGGTATTATATGGGTTTACACCAATCCAGGGCCTTCTGGTAAGCCCTCTTGAGCCTGATATATTCGCTTTTAATACAGTACTAGGTGTAAGCTGAAAATCCAGATTACTCCTGACATTCAATCTTTTAAAGCCATATCCTCCCTCATACCCACGGTTGTTTTCAAACCGTCTGAACAAATCGGCTTCATCAAGATAATCTACCGAGGAAAAATATTTAACAAACGAAGTTCCGCCTGCAATATTTATGTTGGCATTGTACGACATGGCATTATCGCGGAACAAGGTGTTAACCCAATCTACGTTCGGGTAACGTTCGGCCTCTTCCAGATTTGCAGGAGATCTGTATTTCATCATAGTAGCTTCCGGCATATACGATGACCAGCCACCTGGCGCCAAACCCAACTCATATTCAATGGTTTGATTTCTCGCCTTAAACATATCGTACGAGTCCAACTTTCCCGGTAGTTTGGAAGGGGCTTTCATTACCGTGTTAACAGAAGCTCTGATTTGTGCCTTACCGTCGCGGCCTCTTTTGGTGGTAACAAGTATCACTCCGTTGGCGCCTTTTACTCCAAATACAGCCGTAGCAGAAGCATCTTTCAAAACAGAAACTGATTCTACCGAACTGATATCTATATTGTTTATTGACCGTTCAACACCGTCAACTAAAATCAGCGGACTCGCATTATTCCATGTACTCCGTCCGCGGATCAGGATTTGCGGATCTTCCTCGCCTGGCATGCCGGTGCTGGCTGTAGTAATCACCCCTGGCAGGTTTCCTGTAAAGGCAGCACCTAAACTAGTTACCCCTCCGGTACGCTCCAATACTTTGCTGTCTGTCTGCGTGATAGCACCAACAACACTTTGCTTTTTTTGCTGGCCATACCCAACCGTAACAACAACTTCCTTCAGGTTTGAAACGTCGTCTTTCATATTTACCCTAACGGAGGTTTTGCCTTCGATATTCACCTCCTGGGTTGCCATGCCCAAGTAATTAATTACAATGATTTTACTGTCACCGGGGACATTAAGTGTAAACTCACCGTTAACATTTGTTACGGTGCGAACGGTAGTCCCTTTTACAGTTACCGTAGCACCGATAATTGTATTCTGTTGCTGATCAAATACAATCCCTTTAACAACTCGTGTCTGCTGCGCAAAAACAACGTTCACCAGCGACAGCAAGGCCAGGATGGTAAGTTGGGCCTTCATTAAAAAACCGGTCCTGTTACAACAACTGGATAGTGCGTTATTATACACTATAGTTTTATTTTCCATTATTTAAAATGTTTTAAGAATAGAAATCTGTTAAGTTCATTTCATTACCCTGAGACTTTCAGGGCAAGCATTTACATCATAAATCTTCCCGATTTGATGCATTTGGTTAATAGAATGTTTTCACCTCATATGTAAGCTTGGCTGGAATAGCTGGTTGTAAACCTTGATGATTAATTGAATGTATCAGCTGGACCCATCAAAGCACTCCACATAAGCTCCCCATTGATGTAGCCTGATAATGTTGTTAGAAGCTGTTAAGGATACGATTCCGGGAAAGCTGTTCTGTTTTTCTTGAAGCCCGCCCCTTTCTTGTAAAAATTCTGGCATAAGTTTAATATTGATTAGTAAAACATCTAAAAGCTTGTACACCATCTGTTAAAAGGAACCAGAACATCCTCGCCTGTTGTAGATGAACTTCAAGCACTGGATTAAGCGCCTTCTGATGTATCAGTTAGTTATAGGCTAAGGTAGAGTACAGCTAATTTTTAGGGTGTCACTCATGTACAAAATGATGTTTAATTTGTACAAAAAACGGCTTATGAAGGCTTTAGAGGCAGGATTTCGAAAGAAAAAGCCAACGTTGGCTTTTTTTTGCTGAATCTTTTTATAAGTTCTGAAGTGCCCGGACTGAGGCGGAGAATTTTAGTAGAACCCTAAGTTGGACTATGAATACGCAGTTGAATTGTGCATAGCCGTTAACCTAAGAGTATGTTCATTGAAAAACAGCTCTTTGACCTAAACTGAGGTTGAGCTGGACTGTCCTCCGCTGGTCCAATGGACTCCTGCGGAGCGGAGGTGTCCCGAAGTTTCGGGAAGGTGGTTAATGCATTTTATTGACATACAGCATACTCCTCCCCTCTATCCCCAAAAGTCAATGTACGGGAGTAGAAAATTTATTTGCGAACGATTTGCGTGCCGTAGGTAGTGGGGGATTTTTTCAAACACAGAATGCGGAAATGACATTATTTCGAAGCAACTCCATTGAACCTTAGCAGTTTATTGTTGCGGAGAGTCGAGCGAAGGGCTGAAAAGAAAGGCGGGCCCGCTTGAGCCTTGAGCGCTGAAGCATCTTTCTTTTCTTGAATTATTTATGACCTTATTGTTTTTAATAGGCATAAATGAGATCGCTTCGCTAAGTATTTTGTTACTCTTTTTGTTTCAAGACAAAGCGACCGCAGGGAGCTCATGAGAGCCTTTTTAAAATAAACACTCCGAATAAAAGTAAAAGAAAGAAGAGTTGGAAGTAGTCCCTGAGTTATCAAAGGTGAAAGCCCGCAAAAGATCGGCAAAAATTTTACCATAGTAGGGTCCAAGCGGCACGCTTGAACCAGCAAGAGCCTTAGCTAGACAAAGTGCCTTAACAAGAGGCTTTTATGTCATGGGGACGCTATCCCCAATGTCCGGGAGTACCGTACCTACGGCACGGAATTTATAAACCCTATTTATTCTACCGACCTTTAACCCCGATGGGGTTGTTATCGATCTTCAAATCAGGAGTACCACCCCTCATTGCGATTGGCCCTTATTTACCCTTTTCAGTTGAATAAATTCTGATGGGAGCATATTAAACCTAGTTTTGAATGACCTTGCGAAATAATTAGGAGTAGAAAAACCGACGGCGTAGCTTATTTGAGCTATATTCATATCACTCTTTTCGAGCAGGATAACGGCACGGTCGAGTTTTACGGAGCGGATAAATTCAACCGGAGTTTCGCCAGAAAATTCGAGAATTTTGGTATAAAGAGAGCCACGGCTCATTCCAAGCTTCCTGCTAAGATCTTCTACAGAAAGCTGGGGATTAGTAAGGTTTGACTCAACATACTCAATTACCCTACTTAATAGTTTTTCATTTTCGGACTCGATCTTTAAATCAGGAGTTGCAACCTTCAGCTGTTTGCTATAAGTGTTTTTAAACTGCTCGTTTAGCGTAAGTAAATTGCGTATTTTGATGTTCAGGATATTGAAATTGAATGGCTTAGTCATGTAATCATTAGCCCCGGTTTCAAGGCCTAAGAGTTGATCGTCCTCTCCTGTTAAAGCAGTAAGCAGTAATACCGGAATATGACTGGATCGTTTATCAGACTTTATCTTTTTACACAACTCAATACCCGACATTTGAGGCATACTGATATCACTAACCACCAACTGAGGATGGGAAGACAGTACTTTTTGCCATCCTTCAACACCATTTCCAGCTTCTACAATCCGGTAAAAAGTTTTCAGATTGTCTTTCAGATAATACCTGAAATCCTCGTTATCTTCTACAATTAAGATGGTAGGCAGTTGAACGGCTGCCGAAGCCGTTGTCTCTGCGATTTCTTCTGATGGAGGAATGTCAACACTCAGCGGCTCTTCTGCGATTTCCGCTTCAGCTCCATTTTTTTGCTTTAGTTCATTTAAAGGAAGCCTTATGGTAAATGTGGAACCTTGACCCGAAATGCTTTCAACATGGATAGATCCTCCGTGCAGTTTTATAAATTCTTTAGTGATCGATAAACCAATGCCACTTCCCTGGTTTATTACTTCATTATTGGCTTCGCTCTGGAAAAAACGGTCAAATATCTTATCCTTCGCAGAGGCTTCAATACCAACCCCGCTATCATTCAGCGTAATTTTCAGTCCTTCAAATTCAGTATCCTTGTCTACACTTAAAATAATCTCTCCACCTTTCAAGGTAAATTTAAAGGCATTTGAAAGCAGGTTAAATAATACCCTCTCCATTTTGTCCTGATCGAAACGGGCGAAGTAATATTTCAGGGAACTGCGAAATTCAAAATTAATTTGTTTTCGCCCAGAGAGGTCCCTGAAAGACTCGGCCACATCCCGTGCAAAAGCAACAAAATCAGCTTCTGAAACTTTCAGTTTCAACTCCTTTCCTTCCAAATTTCTAAAATCGAGGAGTTGATTTACTAAGTTTAGCAGGCGTCGGGCATTGCGCCGTATCATGCTAAGCTGGCTTGATTTGTCGGAGCTTGTTTCCAGCTGCAGTAATTGTTCTACCGGCCCTACGATAAGAGAAATCGGTGTCCTGAACTCATGACTTAAATTAGTTAAAAACTTGATTTTCAACTGATCAAATTCGTGCAAATGCTCCGCTTCCCTGCGCTGCTGCTCTATTAACTGCTGAACCTGCAATCGTTCTTGCTCTATTGCAAATTTTGCTTCAAGTTTTTTAATTCCGCGATACCGTAAAAGCCATAAAATAGAAGCAACAAGTGCGATATAAAAAACATATGCATACCAGGTACGCCAAATAGGCGGTTGTACATATATAACTACGGACGTTTCGGGAGTAGTCCACTCGCCTGCATCACTGGTAGCTTTTACTTTAAATGTATACTTTCCCGGGTCAAGATTTGTATAGGCAGCTGTGGTTGCAGCTCCTACCCTGTTCCAGTCTTTATCAAAATTTTCCAGCTTATATAAATACCTGTTCTCCTGAGGCGAAGTGTAGTTAAGTGCTGCAAAACTTAGTGTAAAATTCTGCTTGTAATCCAAACGAATTTCCCTGGCTATCGAGATATGTTCCTTAATTTCTGCATCCTCCGAAGGCACAACACTTTGGTTCGAGATCTTCAGATCTGTTAGCACGATATTGGGAACATTTTTGTTTGAATTTAAAGTGCGTGGGTTGAAATAATTGAAGCCGTCTATACCTCCGAAAAACAAGCGGCCATCTGCTAGTTTCAAACCGGAACCCTGAACAAATGGACCTCTCTGAAGGCCATTGTAATATGAAAAATTCCTGAACTTCTTTGTCTTTGGATCGAGGCTGCTTATACCGCTATTAGTGCTGGCCCAAATCATGCCAGCATTATCTTCTATAACTTTGTAAATAAAGGCATTAGCCAATCCATCCTTTTCAGAATAGCATATAAACCTGGATAAACGCGGGTCGTAATAAGCCAGGCCCTCCGGCGTACCCACCCAAACAACACCATTACGGGCAGAACAAATTGATAACGCGTTATCATGAGGAAGCTTGTGGGATTGCTTGTTGAGGTTTCTTGATCTTCCGGTAAGAGGATTGTAAACTACAATACCCGCTCCCATTGATCCGATCCAGATATTGCCTTCCTTATCTTCTTCAATGGAGCGGATATATCCATTTTGCAGGATTCGCCGGCCACCTTGCTCTGCTTTGTTGAAGTGAATAAAAGTACCTTTAGCTGCATCATAGCAGTCGACGCCCTGCCCATTGGTGCCTACCCACATGTTGCCCTGGCTGTCTTTTTTAAAACAGAAAATATCATTACTGCCAAAGCTATTCTGATTGCTTTCCTTAGTAATCCTCTTTACTGCTCCGGTTTGAGTATTTAAAATATATATCCCATTTAGATATGTCCCTATCCACAAATCGGAATTGTTTCTTTCAATTGCCAGAATAGCCAGGCTGGTACTGCCGTTTTTTTTAGAGAGCGGCGTGGTATGAAATAAGCCACTTGCAGCATCAAATAAACTCAGTCCACCTCCATCTGTGCCCACATAAACACCTTTACCGCTTACCTCGGCAAAAGAAGTAACCACGCTTGAATTGAGGCTCTGAGGATCGAACGCGTTGCTCTGCTGGAGATTAAAAAAGGGCAGATTTTTGTCGTACTTGTTTACGCCTGCGCGAAAAGTCCCCACCCAGTAAATACCATTTTTATCTATATATATTGTTTTTACAGCTTTGCCCACCAAGCTATATCTGTTCCTTGGACTATGGCTAATTCTGGATATCTGATGCTTTACCGGGTCCAGTATATTTAAACCTTCTTCTGTTCCTATCCATACTTTTCCGGCCTTATCTGTAGCAACTGCATAAATGAGATTACTGCTCAGGCTATTTTTGTCTGCCGGATTGTTATAGTAGTTTATAAAGCCGGTGCCATCAGTCTTAAGCATACTCAGGCCTCCGTCAGTGCCAAACCATAGGCGGCCGTTAATATCTTCTGCTATGCTTCTGGCATATTTGTTGGCAATACTGGTTGCATCGGTTTCGGAGTGATTGATAAATTTTGCAGAATTACTGTTTTTTGAATATAGGGCTAAGCCCCTACCGGTACATAGCCACACCCGGCCTTTGGAATCGCAAAAAACGCGTAAAACTGACTGGGTAAAAATGGATTTGTCTCTTAAATTCCTGGGGTTAAGTGCCGAAACCTTACGTGTTTGAGGATCAAAAACAGAAACTCCACCATAGCTTGTAAGCCAGATTAATCCTGCCTTATCGCTGGAAATTGAAGTTATTGCAGATTTACTTCCACTATAAAAGTTTTCAAAAGAATCCATTTTCCGGTTGTAACGCGTCAGCCCCACTCCCGTTCCTATCCAGAGATTGCCTTTCTTATCCTCATAAAGGTCTATTATCTCATTCGAAGCTAAACTTGTAGAATCGTCAGAATTATGGCGGTATACTTTAAACTTAGTTCCATCAAACTTATTCAGCCCGTCGTCCGTGGCAAACCACATATAACCATGGCTATCTTTGATAATCGCGGTTACATTATTTGATGACAGTCCTTCCCTGCTTCCAAAATTGATGAAGTTCAGGTCGTTCTCCTGAGAGAATAAAGAGCTTGGACTGGCCAGGGAACAAATAACAAATACAGAGTAAATCAGCAGTTTTCTGAGCATCACTAAAACTTGGAACTAAGGCAGGTGTCAGCCTGTTTAAACTATTTTAATCTTTCCTGAAATAATCGATCTCTTCATAAATTATTCAGCAACAACGTAAGTTAAAAAAGAAAAATGCAAGCCATATAGATTTCTTTCGTAACAATGATGCTAAGTAATTTATCGAGTAGGTTATGTTTTATTAATTGATTAGCTACCTAAAAAGGTTCATAAAAGTACATTAAGGGAGCTTTATTGAACAGTTAAATTGTTCGAAATAGTAGTAAAAATGTTCAACAGAAGGAAAAATGGTTGATTCTTAAAGGCTATAGCACACTGAATGCACAGGGATATTAGCGTCATCTCTATCCCCTCTCCTCCAATGGAGTCCTTTAAACACAAGCTACCGTGTGTACACATCTTCTATGGATCAAGCTACTTCCATTTGTACCTTTACTTCCTTCTTTTTCTTTTCCATTCGGTGAAAAGAAACAAAAATCTTGTGCCTTCCGAGGTGCCTTTTTTCGCACATCCCTCTGCGCAAATTCACTTATCAGCCGCACGGTGCTGCGCCGGCGTTTCCCTTTCCGCACATTCCGCCGCTTCAGAAAACCCGACAATGCACCTTCCTCATACACAGCCTCGCTGATAAGTGAATTTCTACCCAGGCACTTCGCAAGGCACCGCCTCCGAATCAAGGGTTCTGCCTATTTCAACCGCCCTCCTGCAAATCGCCTAAATACATAACTTGTGTACATACAGTAGCTTTTCCACAGGAGTCCTTTGGACAAAAGAGAAGGGAATATGTGGAGTTTCTTAGAGGCCCCTTAAGATATGCCCTTCACTTCCAGCCTTTGCAAGATTGAAAGCATCATACATCTTTTAAACATCTATACTTTTAAAATAAACAATTTAGCCAGTGCGATGGGTCCATCTCTTTTAATTTTAAACCATGCACACACACAAATTAAAAATTCCTCTCCTGCTGGCCTGCAGCTCAATGCTGCTTATTGCTGCCAGGCTTAATCTTGAAGACAAGCCAAAAGGGCTGAAGGATTATTACAAGAAGTACTTTGCTATCGGCGTAGCCGTGAGGCCCAGCGACCTGAAAAACCATGAAGAATCAAGCTTGATTTTAAACGAGTTCAATAGTATCACTCCTGAAAACGCGATGAAAATGGGCCCAATCCATCCTTCGGAAAACCGCTATTTCTGGCGCGATGCGGATGAAATTGTTGACTTCGCTATCCGCAATAAAATTAAGGCCAGAGGCCATACGCTTTGCTGGCATGCCCAAACGCCACCCTGGCTCTTTACAGATTCTTTAGGAAACCAGGTAACAAAAGAAGTACTTCTGCGGCGACTCAAAAGTCATATTCAAACTGTTGTATCCCGATATAAAGGGAAAATATATGCCTGGGATGTGGTGAATGAAGCAATTGCCGATGACACCACTTTTTTGCGCCAATCGAAATGGTTTAAAATTACCGGGGAAGATTTCATAGAAAAAGCATTTGAATATGCACATGAAGCAGATCCGAAAGCTATCCTGTTTTACAATGATTACAATACGGAGATCGCCTCAAAACGAGATAAAATATATCGCCTACTTAAAAAGCTGCGTGACAAGGGAGTTCCTGTACACGGAGTTGGCCTTCAGGCACATTGGTCTATAAATTCACCAAGCCGCGAAGAGCTGGAAAAATCGATTGAGATGTTCTCCTCTCTTGGCCTGCAAGTTCAATTTACGGAGCTTGATATTTCTGTTTACTCTGGGCGCCAGGGCGGACAATTAATACAGGGCCAAAGAAGGCAGATGGAAACACCTGCTTTCACCGCCGAAATGGAGCAAAAACAGCTTGAAAAATATAAAATGGTTTTCGAGGTTTTCCGAAAATACCGAAAGAACGTTACAGGGGTAACATTCTGGAATTTATCTGATAAATATAGCTGGCTTGACGGCCGTGGCCGAAAAAATTATCCTCTCTTATTCGATACCAACCTTAAGCCAAAGAAGGCTTATTGGGAAGTAGTAAAGTTCTAATAAACGAATATAAGGATGACATGAGTTTCAGTTAATTATGTTATTGATCTGAATTTCTATTGCCGTTGACTTCAGTCAACGGACATTTGAGACATAGAATGGGCTTTAGCCACATTAATGAATGCGGCTAAAGCCTTCTTTATACATTCCCCATCCGTCAGCTGAAGCAGACGGCAATAGATACCCTTCACAGTGATTTAATACCCACTCAAAATCAACAAATTACAACGATGTTATAATACGAAGAGACCACGAAGTAGCATTGAGACCATTTGAGAAAAAATGAACTACTCAATAAATCCTATAAAGTTTGCTATAAAACGCCTTACTCTCCAAAATACCCATAGCATGCTTTAATGTGACTCAAAGCCGCGAAGTTTTTCGCGAAGGCGCAATTTAATTGCGCCTTTGCGAGCCTTTGCATCTCTGCGCTGAATCTGCATTGCTACGTCATTCAAGCTTCAGTATTTATAAAAAAGAAAACAGAACCCCGGGGAGAGGCCCTGCTTACATAACCAATTAATCTTAACCAATAAAATATAGAAGGGAAACTATAATTGAAA
The DNA here is from genome assembly GCA_966211215.1 of uncultured Pedobacter sp. Taxonomy (GTDB): domain Bacteria; phylum Bacteroidota; class Bacteroidia; order Sphingobacteriales; family Sphingobacteriaceae; genus Desertivirga. The sequence goes on along the minus strand of CBIHNR010000045.1, from coordinate 1,905 downwards.
ATTTTCAATTAAGCCTGCTTTTTCCATATCGAATAAACAGGCTTTAAATTCAATCTTTATAACAGTACAATAGTAGATAAACCCAGTAAAGAGAGGTGCCAAAAATCTTCAAAAGGATAGAACAAATGTCAACGGTGACATTGAGACACCTGTTATTTTACCGGATCAACTCCTTTGTTTGTCTGAACGATCTTTTGAATAGTTCCATCCTCATTGTAATACATATAGTCTACGCAAATAGAACGTCTGTAACTACCGCCTGTAGGCAGTGAACCGTTATGGTAAAAGAAGTACGATTTCCCTTTGAAGTCCACAATTCCCGGATGAGTAGTAAAGCTGTTCGGAACATTCTCCTGGATGATCCCTCTGTAAGTCCATGGGCCGGCGGGATTTGTGGCAGTGCAATATTCAATCATTTCGGGCTTGGTACCAGCGCTGGCGTATACCAAATAGTATAAATTTTTCCGTTTATATACCCATGGACCTTCAATATAACCCTTAGGCTTGAATACTGTGATGGGACTGTCGAGCTCAATCATGTTTTTCTTCAGTTTTACCCATTTACAGCTGCCATTGCCCCAAAACATATACGCCTGCCCGTCATCATCGATAAAAACAGTGGGATCAATATCATCCCAGGCATGCGGCATATCTTTGGTCATTTCGTTGGTAATAAGCGCTTTTCCGATAGCATCTTTAAAGGGGCCTGTTGGACTATCTGAAACTGCAACACCTATTGCAGCACCGCCTTTGCTCTCGTTGTTACTTTTGTGAAAAGTGGATACAAACCAATAAAACTTGCCATCACGTTCTATGCATTGAGCCGCATAAGCATCACCTGTAGCCCAGGAAAAGGTTGCAGGGGATAAAAGAGCACCGTGATCTTCCCATTTTACCATGTCTTTGGATGAAAACACATGCCAGTCGGGCATTTTATAATTGGTAGCAGTTACGGCCGCTGTGTCATGTCCGGTGTATAAATACACCTTACCTTTGTGAACAATGGGAGATGGATCTGCGGTAAAAATGTGTTTAATGATAGGATTTTGAGCTTTGACAACCGTAATGCCTAAGCAGGCAAGAGCTATCGTTATTAACGTTTTTTTCATGTATAAATATGTATTTAATCCCTTTTGCAGAAACAGAAGCTTTAGGTTTTGCATTTCCTTCTATACCAGTCTTCATAGGATAATCCTGATTACTTGACAGAGCTAAACTTGTACAAAGCCACCCCGTGCACAGGAACTTTTACAGAAATGGCGTCTTTATCTGCGTTGACTTCTGTAATATCTTTTTGGCGCCAGAGATCCCGGACTTTTTGCTTCCCAGAAATACCAAGCTTTCTGAGTTCATTAAAAGAAATATCAACTTTCTCCAAACCGAAATTGCAAAAACCCACTGCCCGGCTGCCATCTTCGAGTTCTTTTACATAAATTCTTAACTCTCCGATCGCTTGAACGCAGGTAGCCTGCTTGCCAAGCGCATCCTGATTAACGGCAATCACTTCGTCGTTTGTCAATAAATTAAGGGTGAATGCGTCTAGCTTTTCCATATCGCAACCAATTAATAGCGGCGCGGAGAAAAGGCTCCAGAGACTGAAGTGCAGATATTGCTCATCTGGCTTAAGCTTGCTCGGGTGCGGATTACCCCAGCCTACTGTACCTACAACCAGCATATCCGGATCGTTCCAATTACCAGGTTTAGCCCAGGCTGCAGACTGATCCTGAGCCAATGCAATGCTTTTAACACTGGCCCAGGTATCGGTTATATCGTTTGTTGTACGCCAGGTAGTTCCACCAACAGAATTGCCCCATTTCCAAACATCCGACATCCCGTATTGGCAGAGGCTAAACACAATATCGCGTGGTTGCTGAAGAAGGTAATCTCCCATTGTTTTGAAGGGTT
>CBIHNR010000044.1:0-31089 GCA_966211215.1 uncultured Pedobacter sp. | reverse complement strand
CATAAAAAAATATAATAGAATTTGTGAACGCATTTTAATATTGTTGAATTAGTGTGTAGTTGAAATCATAAAAACTCCGGTAAATAACTTATAATAAGCAATTTGATTTCCCTTCTGCTTGTCGTTCGGAGAGGGGGCGGTACTATTAAGTTAAAGCGGTTATAAGGCGTTCGGTTGCCTTTCTCTCCCTCAGGGAGAGATGTCGCAAGACAGAGAGGGTATAAGACTTTGCAAGTGCTATATGCAGGAATCAACACTTTAACATGGGTGCAAACCTGCATAGCTGTATGCCCTTTCTGCCTCCGGCATCTCTCCCAAAGGGAGAGAAAGACTCCTTCACCATGACAAACGCTATAAATAAATCGCATAGCGTTTGTCCTTCACGAGAAAGCCTTACTCCCCCTGTAATTGAATAGTTATAATCGAACTATTTTCTATTTAAATTCAAAGTCGGAAACAGTAATCCCTGTAGTTCCCAGGTCATTCCCGCCACCTCTTACAGTGAGATAGTACGTACCTCCGGCAGGCAGGGTAAATGTGCTGCCCTTTCCGTTACAGCTTATTACCGAAAGCTGTCCGTTAAAAGGAGACACCCCGCAACCGTTCCAGGTATTTAAACCGAGCAACATCATCGCGGCAGGGTCCCAGCCGGTAGTAACATCCTGACCGTCCTGGGGCTTCTTCTTCGATAGCCATACTTCAAACCACACATTGTTTGCACCGGAACCTTGTATATGCATATCAACCTTATACTGTCTGTGCCCGTAAAGGCGTACTTCCTGGTAAACACCTGCCTGGTTCCAGCCTCCATTGCCACCTTTAAAAAGAATAGAACCCGCTTGTGTATTGACGGTTGCAGTTACATCATTGCTCCAGGAAAGATTGATCGGAACCCATTTGGTGATGTCGGAGATAAGGTTTACCCGAGGAGCAAATAATGCCAGAATATCATCCGCGTTGAAGTAAACAACGATTTTATTTCTATCCGGATCAATTGGAAATTTAGAATTTGAGATCGTTAATCCCAATGCAACTACGGAGCCCGCATACTGGGATAATTTAGCAATGTTTATTTTAGGCATTGCGTTTCCCTGTAGCACACCATTTTTAGCGCTCATTGATACACTATTATTAAATGTGTAATCCGATGAATTCAATGTTAGGGTATTGGAAGGTAGTTTACCAGCGCTTATCAGGCCGGCAATTGCACTATTGTCAACTGCTACGGTGCTGGTTGTTGTAGCGAGGTCGGCAATACCTCCCCGTATGACAGGGATGGAATAATTAACGGTGTTTGCAAGGCTGTCTATCGTATAACTATTATCATCCAACGCAAATACGCTATTGTTCCCATTTGTAGCGGCAGAAAAATATGTCTTGCCAACGAGTGAATCAACAGGGAAGTAAATTACTACTTTGTTCGAGGAGGTATTTACACCAAATTTATCTGCACTTTTCACAACAATTCCCAGCGCTGCATATTTGCCACTGTATTTGCCCATACTGGCCACTTTAATTTTGGGAGTGACCGCCCCTTTCATTATCCCGTTTGAATAAGCAATAGTATCCGTAGCAGTAAGCTCGTAATCCGATGGATCAAGTGCTACCGTATTTGCGGGAAGTTTACCCGATTGTATTAAACTCTGGATGTTGTTGTTATCCGCCTCAACATTCACAGTGAAGGCAGCATAATCCGAAAAGCCGCCACGGTAAACAGTTACCGGGAAATTGATCAGATTTTTTACGGTATCAATGTTGTAATTGCTCAGTGCAGCAACAATTCCATCTTCATCGGGAAAGTAAACTTTACCTGTCTCGTTTGTTTTGGTGTCCCCAAAATCCGCAGGCTCGCATCCCAAAAACAAACACACGCATAAGGCGAAGTGAATGGCGAGTAAGGAACGAAATACTTTAGTTTTCATGTATATTTTTATTATTCAATAATGATTGTTTGAATGCTATGGGCTTTTGAAGTATGGCCAGCCCAGAAACCATTTGACCAGATATGATAATAAATGTTGTCATCGCTCCGGTTTAAAACAACAACCGCCATTTTGCCGTCGTTATTCATAAAGGCCGTTGTTTGTAATGCGCTACGGTTTGATAAAGCAGCTATGCGCTTTGCTCCCGGGCGAATAAACTTTGAAAACTGGCCTATGTACCAGAATTCATTCCTGATATTTATATTACCTGAAATTGTATTTCCCATGATGGGTGCATAACTGACATTGCCAACGTGACTGGGGCCGCCATTCTGATCAAGCAGCATGTTCCAATCGCACCAGGCCCTGATACCGGTGTTCAGATCGTTCAGGATATTGTTGCCGTACAGCTCTCCCAGTGCCCAGGGGTTACTTTCATAATAAGGAGTTTTGCCCATGCTGCCTTCCGTGAAGACCAGGTTTAAATCAGGGAATGACTTATGTACCTGTAATACATTATCATACATGGGCGGATTATTGGTCCAGGTTTCATACCAATGCAGGCCGGCCCCCCATACATATTTTGCGGCCGCCGGGTCTTTTAAAATCGTACTTACATATTGATAGATCAGGTCACGGTTGTGGTCCCAAACAATTATCTTCTTATCTGTAAGTTTGTTTTTTTCAAAGGTGGGCCCCAAAGCATTTTTAACAAAATCCCGCTCCTCTTCGGCACTGAAAAGGCACGATTCCCAAGGGGCCTTGTTCATTGGCTCATTCTGAACAGTAATACCCCAAACAGGAGTACCTGCTGCCTGATATGCCTGAATAAACTTTACAAAGTAATCTGCCCAGGTTTGGTAAAACTGTTTTTTCAACCTGCCTCCCTGCAGCATATTGTTATTGTCCTTCATCCAGGCCGGCGGGCTCCAGGGGCTTGCCAATAAAGTAAGCTGGCCATTCAACTTATCATTCGCTTTTTTTATTAACGGGATCTTATACTGCAGATCATGATTAATAGAAAATGATTGAAGCGAAACATCATTGTTATTTACATAGGTGTAGGATCCGCTTGAAAAGTCACAACTATTCATATTGGTCCTTCCAAAGGTGTAGCCAATTCCATTTTGCGAATCATAATAAGCAGTAAGAACAGAATCTTGTGCCGCCCGTGAAAGTTTGGCAAATGTTTCGGCTGCCGCATCTGTAAGCGCACCGCCAAAACCAATAATGTTTTGGAATTGACGGGATGGGTCTACAAAAATACATACATCTGTTTCCAGTGGTTGTGCATGTGACTCAAATCCTATGGTTGCCGTTTGAGTTATTTTTTCATTTGTGCCTTTTGTTGTTGAATACACAATCCCTTTGGAATCCCAGCTAATCTCCTTTATTTGGGAGGAATCACTTACGCTTAACTCAACCTTCTTCTTGCAAGCTGGCAATGAAAAAGCGAACAATGTAGGCAACATTGTTAATAAGGTAACCAATGTTTTATTCTTCATAATAAAATTTAAACTGTTAACCTGAGTTCGATTATTGTTTGTTAAACGGCTTTAAATAAGCGATTTGCTTTCCCAAAGGACTCCTTCGGAGAGGAGAGGGATAGGTGATATAAGTATTGTCTTATACCCTCTCTCGCATTATAGCAAGCGAAAAATCCTATAAAGCGTGTTACCCTCTCTGCCTTCGGCATCTCTCCCAGGGGGAGAGAAAGGTCAACCCACACCGGACAAATCGCTTAATTAATAGCATTGGCATCTCACTTTTTCAAACTGCATATTTATAGCCGAACTCAGGTTATTATTCAATTACCATCCTAAATTTTGCGCCCAGCCGGTTTTGGTAATTTCATCCTGCGGTATGGGGTACCAGGCCATTTTATTTTCAAAAACCCTATTTTCCAGCTTCGTAACCGTGTAGCTGTATGCAGCACCATTTTTAGTGATCACTATGCGGTTTACAGGTTTATTAAAATAGGTTGTTCCCTTTTTCCACCTGCGCACATCCCATAAACGCTGATCTTCAAAACCTAACTCCACATTGCGTTCATGTTCTATACTTTGCTGGTTAAGCTGTGCCGCAGTTAATGAAGGCATGTTTACACGTTGCCTTACACGGTTAATCGCTTCCAATGCCGTCATGCCATAGCCTTGCGGATCTGCTGTTGCCCCATACGCATTATACATTGCTTCGGCATAATCCAGCAATATTTCTCCATACCGGAAATAAATCCAGGTGTGCGCTGTACTTGAGCCTGCCACCAGGTCTACCGAGGGGTTCACCCATTTTGAAAGATAATAGCCGGTTTTGGTTGCTTTCAGTGCAGGCAGGCCACTGTTTCCACCTGTAAATGTTTCGATAGTGGTGGAAGAAAATGTGGCGCCGTTATATACTACGGTTGCAGCCATACGTGGGTCCCTGTTTGCATAGGGATTGGCGGCATCAGCAGGATTCGACCAGTCGAAAGCCCTTGCACCGGTAATATTGCCGTTATTATCTTTCTGAAGCACTTCAAACTCATCCACAAAATTTTGTGTGGGAGTGATACTATTGCCTTCACTGTTCTGAAACACAATCGGGAAGTTGCCTTTTTCGATAGTATTGGTATTGCCGTAACGCCGGTAAAAGATCAATTCATTGGAACCGGCATTATTAGCGCCAAACAGGTTGGAATAATTTCCATCCAGCGAATACGCATTCGATGCTATAACATCATGTAGTGCACTCGCAGCATCCGCCCAGGTAGCAGTAGTACCGGCTTCTTTGAATAGAGGGCTTGCGGCATACAGCAATGCCTTTGCTTTCAATGTTTTGATAGCACCGGATGTTACACGGCCCTGGCTGTACCATGAATAGGGTGCCAGGTTTGAAGGGATAATGACAGCGGCCGAATCGCATAAAGCAACAATGTATTTCATGCATTCGTCAACCGTATTGCGGGATACGTTTTTCCAGCTAGCCGGATCATCATAATTCAATGGCTGGTGCATAATTGGTACACCTCCATAACGCTTTACCAGATCAAAATAAAAGAACGCTTTTAAAAACAATACTTCACCCTGCATGAACTTGATATTGTTCCGTGCATTGTATAAGGCAGATGAATCAGCAGAGGTTATCTGCCCTTTAATGTAATCGATGTTCGCCTTGTCTTTATTGGCCAGGTAAAGATTTGCCTGCCGGATACCGTTAAAATTACGCCACCATGAACCATCGGGATTATTGTATTGATTCCAGATGCCATTATTAAATGTGTGCGATGCCCACGTGATATTGGTCGATTCTGCATTCTCCGTTACAGCTTCATAATCGAGGAGCGCGAAACCATCAGGTAAATAACTATAAATATTCCATACCGCCTGCTGCACATAGTTGTAGTTGGAGTACAGATCATCAGGTGTTACATATGTTTTTACCTCATGAACTTCTAAATAATCCTTCTTACAGGATACATAAGTAAAGAGGATAGTGAGTAATGGTATGATGACAACAATTTTCTTCATAACATGAAATTGCTAGTGTATCTTAAAATTTTATATTGAATCCGAAGTTTAGCACTTTGGCTAGCGGATAGCCCATCGAAAGATTCTCCGGTTCCAGCCCATCTATCTTGTTAGAGACAAATAGATTGGTTCCATTGACAAACAACCTTGCCGAACCGACTTTTTGCAAAAACCCTTTCTTCGAAAAGGTATATCCCAGTTCCACGCTACGGAGTTTGATAAAATCACCGCTGCGTAGCCAGAAGTCTGAAGGTTGGTCATTATTAGGATTGCTGAGTGTGGAAAGCCTTGGCGTTGTTGCCGTTGAGGCAGTAGCGGGCGTCCAGCTATTGTTTGAGAATGCGGTGATATTATTATTATTTACGAAGGGATGCGTATAGTTGTATGCACCAGAAAGCAGATTGACTGTGCGGTGCAGAACACCTTGTGCAAATGCACTGAAATCAAATCCTTTCCAGGCGAATCCTATGTTTAAACCAAGGGTGATTTCCGGCACACTGCTGTACCCAAACGCTTGCATATCATAGACATTAATAATCCCATTGCCATCCAGGTCTTTATATTTCAGGTCACCAGGGCGTACATTGGCAAAGGATGATGCAGGTACACCTGCTTTTACATTGCCGTTGGCATCAAAGTCCGACTGCTGATAAAAGCCATCAAAGGCCAGCCCTTTTTCCTGGTTAATAGCAAAACCTCTTTGGTAAAGCCGGCCAAAAGGCTGTGTCGTTTCTGATTTTTCTGTTATTTTATTTCTGGTATATGCAGCAGAACCGGAAACATGGTAAGTAAAATCACCTGCTTTGTTGTCGTAATTTACGATTGCTTCCAAACCCTTATTGTGTACCACACCACTGTTTACATAGGGCAAATTAAAGCCGGAAAAAGCTGGAATACTGGCAGAGGGGATTTCATAAATGCCTGTGCGTTTTTCGCTGAATACGTCAGCTGATGCGGACAAGGTTTTCCAAAGACGAATATCAAAACCGAGATTTAAACTTGTTTTTAATTCCCAGGCAGCATTGGAGTTTGCCAACTGTCCGATCGCCAAACCGTTTTGATACGAATTACCGCTTCCTGTAATCCATCCGTTGGCGCCGCTTGCCTGCTCTTCATACAAGAAACGATAATTTTCGTTGATATTTCCTGCAGAACCATAAGATGCCCTTAATTTTAGATAGTCAACAACCTTGCTGCTTCTCAATAAACCTTCGTTAGACAGCACCCATCCAAGGCCAATCGCCGGGAAAAAACCGTACCTTTTTCCATCGGCAAAATCAGCAGAGCCCATGTAAGCTCCGCTAACATCCACAATGTATTTCTGCGCATAATCATACGTTACATCAGCAGACAATCCTTGCACTCGCACGGGATAGAACTGCCCGTCGTGAACATAGCTTTCTCTTCTTCCCAGTAAGATCCCTGAAAATGTGTGTTTTCCAAAAGAGCGATTATAGTCAAACCCTAATTGAAGCGTATTGCGGTTCCAGCGCGACGTTCCGCCATCACCGGTTGAGAGCGGCACATCACTGCCTATGGTTTTGTAAACAATGTTGCCCTCTGCATTCCTTACCGGTATATCCTGCGCATTTTTTACAATTTCATAGCTTCTTACCGAATAGGATGTGAGATGGAATCCTCCGTATTGATTATTGAATGAGACACCACCGGTAAGATTCAACCCAGGCGTTAGAACATCCAGTTTCTGTTTTAATGTTACACCCGTCTGTAATGTTCTTGTATGGGCACTGTAGATACCACTTTGCTGAAGTAGCTCCACCGCGTTAAAATTATATACCGAGCTGTTGCCCCAGGTGCCATTGGGATTCTTTATCGGAAATGCTGCGGCAGGAATAGCCATCAGGTTATTAAACAACTGGCCTGCAGGGAAACCGGAAGGAGTGTTGCGGTCTTCAATAATTCCGGAAACATTTGCTGATACCAGAAGGCTTTTAGTTAAGTCAATATCAGCATTGGCCCGTAGATTGAATTTGTCGTAAGTAGCGTTTGTGCCAAAGTCTTTATTAATTGCCTTCGCATTTTTATACAAACCATTATTGTTCATATAATCTAACATTACATAGTATCTGGCGGTCTGATTACCTCCTCTGAACAATAGGTTATAGTCCTGAATGTAGGATGTTTTATTTAACAGTTCTTTATACCAGTCCACATTCGGATGAAGCGGATCATTGGCTGTATTGTATAAATCAGGGTTGGGGTATTTCGGTGAGAATCCATCGTTTACAAGGGCCTGGTTATACAATGTTGTATAATCATAAGCATTCATTACCCCCGGTAATTGCATAGGGGTCGAAATGCCATATCTTGCATTAAGCACAATTTCATTTTTCGGCGCTATTTTCCCTTTTTTTGTGCGGATACTCAAAACTCCGGCACCACCCTGCAAACCAAACATAGCGGTGGCAGATGCATCTTTTAGCAGTGTCACCGATTCTATCTCGTAAGGTGACAGCCCGGTCAAGGCGTTTATGTCCACGCGAAAGCCATCCAGTAAAATGAATAATTGGTTACCGGCAATATTCCAGCTCGTTTGCCCGCGTACATAGAGCGTAGGCGAGTCATATCCTGGCTCACCTGAGCCCGTAACAACTGTCAGTCCGGGTATCCTCCCCTGAAGCGTGTTCAGTAAGTTGCCGGTAAATATTTTGGTAAGTTCTTCACCTTGCAGCGTATAAACAGCGCCGGTGCTTCGCCATTGCACGTCTTTCTTAAAACCAAGATCGACGATCGAATCAACAGCTACTGCATCAGTACCTGTTGAAGGCTGTGCATTAATGGCAATCGCTGACTGCGCCCTGGAAACGATGCTACAGCACAGTATGATCGAGAAAATCAATAATATCTTATAATGCTTTTTCATTTCTACATTTTATTTCTTCAATGAGCGAACGGCTTACCATCCCGGATTCTGTCCGTTCCAGTCTTTTCCGTTGCCTAAATAATTAATACTGATCTGGGAGCTGGGGAAAGGCAAATAATAGTATCTTTTTAAGAAGGTTCGCCTCATGAAATCGACCACTCTCCAATTCCTTTTCAGGGTGCCCGATGTGGCATTGGCTTTCGTTTGGATACCATGCAATGTTCCATTCAACACCTCATATGCTTTCAGCCAACGCTGAAGATCACTCAGGCGAAAACCTTCGTAGGCAAACTCTATTGTCCTTTCATTTTGCACAGCGTCTCTGAAATCATCCTGTGAAGAAATGTTTTTGTTAGGCATGCCCGCCCGTTGACGGATTTTATTAAGATAAGTTGTGGGATCTCCCTGTGGCCCCTGATATTCGTTCAGCGCTTCTGCATAACTCAGGTAAAATTCGGCCAGCCGAAAAACAGGCCATGCAAAATGCTTATCATTGAAGTTGTCTATGCGAGCTACAAACTTATATGTTTCCAAAGCATAACCATCTTCACCCACATCACTGCGTCCAAAATCAGTTGTAGGATACTGTCCGCCATCACCGATGTAGTAAGCCAATACGCCACGTTGGCTGTTGTACCACATGCCATCGTATGTAATAGTCTGGTAGAAACGCGGATCCAGGTTTTGCTCACGGATCCAGGCCGGGAAATCATCACCCGTGCTGGTCAACGGCAATGTCCACTTTGTGCCATTCCGTTTTTCATACTGTTGCATAAATTCAACAGGCACATTATTCTTAAAAGCCCACTGTCCTTGCCTTACTTTTGACGTCATCCACTGGCCCCAATACCAACCGCCCCAACTGGGTGCGTCCATACTTCTGGTATTAACCAATATTAATTCCGAATTGGCATAAACGTTAGAAACAGCCTCATAATCGCCCAAACCCGCGTAAGAGTCATCATTGGGGGTAGTCTCTGCCTTACCGGTATAGTACAATGCGGCGCCAGAAGCGGATGCAGCATCTATAACATCCTTAGCGGCCTTGGCAGCTGTGAGCCAGCGCTCTTTATCATAATTGGGATATGCGAGCATGGCATCATTAGCGTTTCCAAAACGTGCACCACTAACAGCTTCCTGCATAGAAGGCGGTGTATTATACAATGGGCTTGCAGCAAATAATAGCACCCTGGCCTTTAAAGCTTTTGCAGCAAGACTGGTTGCCCTGCCGTAATCTGCGCCGGTCCAGGTTGGCGGCAATAGGGCCGCTGCCTGATTGCACCAACTTACAATGCTGTCTACCGTAGCGGCTACCGAACTTCTATGTATATCCAGTTTCTGCGCCCCGTCCAAAGGTTCCACTATCAGCGGAATACCTCCATACTGGCGGAACAATTCAAAATGCTGCATAGCTCGGCAAAACAATGCCTGCCCTTTTACCTGCGTTTTCCAGGTGCCTGTGGCATCTGTCACTTCATCTATATGTTTCAGTACCAGGTTAGCCTGCCTGATACCAAGATAATGGCTTCCAAATCCTCCTCTGTCGATAGTTCCATCTACCGTTTGAGTACCCGTAACATAGGCTGCTACATTCACCATCCAATCATACTCCGGGTGGATCATATATAGTTCGTCCGTTACCATATCCGGCCTTGTCATGTCGTGGTTGGTGTTTTGGGGAAAGCCAGAGGGAATACACAAATTGTACATTTGTGCTACTGCGCCTGAAGCATTAAGCTTCGAATGAAATACCGTATCTACGGTAAATGTGCCGGCCTGTGGCTTTTCCAGAAAATCTTTCTTGCAGCTAACCGCAAGCAGCCCTGTAAAAAATAATCCTGCAAATATTATTGAAATTGGTTTCATCTGTTTGAAAGAAGATTTATCAGCTATTAAAATTTGATATTGACGCCTGTGTTATACGTCTTGTAAAGAGGGTAACCGATGTTCCCAAGGTTCTCCGGATCTCCCCATATTTTTGCCGGCGACCATGTATAAAGGTTATCGCCGCTAACATAGAACCTTGTTGATTTGATCCCTATCTTTTTCAAAAAGGCGTTGCTGAATGTGTACCCCAACGCAAGGTTTTGCAACCTGATATAAGAAGTATTGATCAGGAAAAAGGTATTGCCCGCATTATTCGGCCCTGTACCTGCCGCATTTTTATCATAGGCCGCCATAGGGAAATAAATTTTATCCCCTGCATTATACCTCTCTGTCGTAAAGCGTGTAAGGTCAACCGAATAAATTGCCTGTTGCTTCTCAATATGAAATTGCCCTAAACCACCTCTTGCCACGCCAGCGATGCCAACAAACAAAGCAGACACATCAAAGCCTTTGTAACTGCCTCCGGCTGTAAGTCCAAAATTGTATTCCGGATTGACCGTGCGGCCCGTTCTTACCCTGTCTTTTTCGTTGATCACACCATCCCCGTTTACATCTTCCAGGCGAACATCACCAGGTTGCAATGGCCTGCCTCCATAACCTAAATCCTTTACATATACAGGGTCGCCGTTTGCATTGGTGTATGGCTTTCCATTGCTCGACGCAAGCACAGGCTGCGACAAAATAGGATTGCCATTAGCGTCAATCGCATATAGCTGTGACCAGGAGGTGTACAAACCGTTCGCTTTTAACAATAGCTGCTGTCCTACAGGAAGCCCTGTTGATGACTGGTATTCCATCCCCGGAACAATGGCTTCGTCCTGAAACAAGATTTTATTCCTCTGGATAGCCGCGTTGCCGCGCAGATAATATTTTATGCCTCCTACCTTGTCGTTATAACTCAAATCGAAGTTATGGCCCCAGCTTTTTACTTTTCCCAGGTTGTATGGTGGCAAGTTAGCCTGCACAAACGCCGGAACGGTTCCTCTGTAAGAAAGAATATTGGAACGGTTGTTCCTGTAATATTCATAGGTAAGAGACAATTTGCTTTTAAAGAAATAAAAATCTGCCGCCAGATTCATTTCCTTAGATACCTCCCAGGTTACATTTGGGTTGCCAAGTACAGCTTCGTTATAACCATTGATCGATTGTTGGTTATTTAAGGTACCAAATGTATAACTGCCATTACCACTCCAGGTATTAGGCAGATACAGGTAACGTGCGCCTCCTATATTGTCATTGCCGACCTCTCCATATGAGGCACGCAGTTTTACAAAGTTTACGATGTTGTTTTTAGGAAAAAAAGATTCGTTGCTAAGCACCCACGCTCCGGAATAAGAGGGGAAATAACCGAATCGCTGGCCTTCAGGAAAATTCTCCGAGCCATTGTATCCCATATCATATTCTACAATGTATTTACCTCCAAAATTATAATTCACCCTTGCAGTAACCCCTTCATAGGCATGTGGTAAATTGTATTGAAGCGTGGGGTCGTATTTCTTTTCCCTCATGCCCAATAGCATGGCAGATAATGTATGTTTTCCAAAGGAACGATTGTAGTTGACAGATGCTTCCGTATACAATTTGCGCCATTTTGAGAGGTGGAAGTCGGCGAATATCTGCGGCGGTGTTGCAGCTGTAAATTGTGTAAACACCGGGTTTAGCGGGTCGCCGTTGGGATTTGGCCTTATTAAATAAGACACCGGCGAGAAATTTCCATAGCTTCTGCTGGCAAAATAACTATCGTAAGAGCCTAACACTTTTACGGAAAGGCCTCGCGTTATTTTGTCCAATTTATACTCCGCATTTATAGAAGAGTTTAAGATGCTATTATTGGTTGCATTCCAGGAGTTACCTTTTTCTATTGCATACATAGGGTTGAACTGATCATAGCCGTTGGACCAATAAGGCAGTACATACTTACCATTTATCATGCCCGGAGAACTCATTGGAAATGCCCACAGTATCCTCGTATTCCACATAGATGCATCATTGTCCATTCCGCCAATGGTGACAAATTGCGTCCCCAGATTGACAGACATTTTTAAATCTTTTGAAACATCGAAATCGAAGTTACCGCGCAAGTTATAGCGCTCTTTAGAGAAGTCCATCTTATCAGGGAAGGCCATATAATCAGTCTTGAAAAGCCCCTTCTGATTCAGATAACCAAGCGATACAAAATATTTCATAAATGGGGAGCCTCCACTCACATTCACATTAGTTTGCGATATGGGCGTATATTTCTTAAATAACTTGTCTACCCAATCCGTACTAGGGTGAAAATAGGGATCGTACCATGGATTAGATTCCCCATTAGCCAATTTGGGTGTGTTGGCATTTTGAAAAAACTTCAAATCATTGTCTGTAAAACTAAGCGACCCGTCATTTCTCCAGTTAGCATCACGCTTGGCAACAAAATCATCCCAGGTGTGTATATCCGGATCCTTCGCGTGCTTAATCCAGTATTCTTGCATAGCCCTTTCGTTAACAACGGTGGCGTAATCGTACGAATTGGCAAATGATGGGAAATTTGTAAAAGAAGAAAAAGCTGTCTGCGAAGTAAGATTGATGGACGGAGGCCCCTGTTTTCCACGTTTGGTAGTAACCAAAATAACACCGTTTGCGCCGCGTACGCCAAAAACGGCCGTTGCAGAGGCATCTTTCAGTATACTTATTGAAGCAACTTCGTTAGGGTCGATATCATCAAAGGCATCTCTGGCAATACCATCCACCATAATCAGCGGTGCCGTTTGGCCGGTATAAGTACCAATACCCCTTATCGTAAGTACAGAACCGTCAGAACCTGGCTTTCCTGTACTTTGCATTGCCGTCAGTCCTGAAAGTTGTCCTTTCAATGCGGTGCTTAAGTTGGATACAGGTGCTTTTACCAATTCGCTGCCGGAAACCGTGCTTACGGATGCAGTCAGCAATTCTTTCTTTTGTTTTCCATAACCCACAGATACCACAACTATTTCTTCGAGGGCCGCAGCAGATGGCTGAAGTTTAATAGTAAGCCTTTCGCCTTTATCTAACACAGCATGCGTGATTTTGTATTCGGTACGCTGATAACCGATAAAACTCAGTACTAACACATCGCCCTCAGATGCATTGATAGAAAAGGAGCCGTTGGCATCGGCAATAACAGTAACATTTGTATTTTTATTGGTAATATTTGCCCCAACGAGTGGTTGCCCCTTTTCATCTGTTACAGTTCCGCTTATCTTTTGAATGGTAGCAGCCGCCTTTTCATTTTGTAATTGTTCTCTCCTTTTTAACGCAATTGTGTTTTGGATGATTTGATAGCTAACAGGGATATCCTTGAGGCACAGGTCAAGCACCTCTGTAACAGATCGTTTTTCGACATTAATGTTCAGGGTTTTTGCCTTGAGAAGGGCATCCAAATTGTCATCATATATAAAATGATAGCCCGTTTTGTTCTCGATGATTTGAAGAACTTTGTGAACAGAAATGTTCTTTTCGTGAAGGTTAATTAATTGACCATAACTTTTAGCACTTACCTGGACAAGGCTCATGACCAAAATGATAATCGACAGCTTCATAATGAGCAAAAATTTTGACAAAGCACGCCAGGGCGCCTGGACGCGCTTTAATTTAAATTTCATAATTTTGAAAAATTTGGGTTGAACGTTAGATTTATAATTCGCTATTTCTGATGAATCGTACCCAGCTATAACCGGGATCGTGTTCCAGCACTTTCCTGGTTTTTTTTAGCCAAAATTCGATTGTATATATGATGTCCAGCCTGTCTAAAACATCATACATGATTAAAGGGTAAATTTTTAGGATCTCTTTCGTATTTCTTACTGCATAATTGGTCTTTTAAGTGAATAATTGGCTATTAATAAAATATATTGAACTGGCAACTCATCAGCCAGTATTGTTTTAATTGCTAATAATAACAGAGTTTCCTTTTATCCGCCATTTAATACCCTCAAACGCAAGTATTTCCAGCAAGCTTTTAATGTCTACATCACGAGAAATTTTTCCTGTAAGCCTTGTCTTAGGAATGCTCCCTTCATACATAACATCAATATCATACCAGCGGGAAACCTTAACCATAATTTCCTCTATGCCAGCCTTTTTGAAATCAAATAGGCCATTCTTCCAGGCAACCTCCCTGTTTATATCAACATCGTTGTTTATAATCAGCTCTCTGCCGTTGTTTAAAACAGCCTGTTCACCGGGTTTCAGCAATACTGCAGATTTATAGCTTTTAACTCTTACAGCGCCTTCCAACAGCGTTGTTTTGGTATCCTGCTCATCATCAAAAGCAGAAACATTAAAATGTGTACCTAAAACCTGCACCTCTGTTTGCGCTGTTTTTACAATAAAGGGCTTAGCTGCATTATGGCTCACTTCAAAATAACCTTGTCCGGTTAGTTCTACTTTGCGTTCATCTCCTTTAAAGGTTACCGGATATTTCAAAGAAGAGGCTGCATCCAGCCAAACGTGCGTGCCGTCGGGAAGAATTACCTGAAATTGCTCCCCATTTTTTGTTGTTAAGACGTTGTATTGTAACGCTTGTTCGCCCTTATCGTTGCTGGCAATAGCCGTATAAATTATTTCGCCTTTTTTGTTTTTGAATATTTTTACACCCGCTTCACTGGCCAGTTGCCCCTCAAGTGAATCAGTAAGAATTAATTTCTTTCCATTGGCAAGGGTTAGTGTGGCTTTGTTGCTACCTGGTTTAATAGTATAAGCCACATAAGTATTCTCTGTTTTTTCAACATTTCTCTTCAGGAAAAACCATCCTACACTTAAAGTAATAAATAACAAAGCAGCTGCCCCTGCTAACCATCGGTATGGTATTCTTCTTCTTTCACGAGTATTTTCAGGCTCATCATGCTCCTGCTTTATATTGTTACATACTGTATTAAAAATAGCTTTTCTAACCTCATCATCCACGTCGGTAAAGGCAGGTTCATTAAAGGAATTCTTAAGCATTTCATCTAATAACTCATCATTGCGGGCATCCTGAATAGTCCGCTGTAGTTCCTCAACATCTTCAGGCGGAAGATTGTCGTTGAGGTATTGTTGAAATAATACTTTAAATCTTTCTTGGTTCATTGCGTTGGCCAGCATTTCCTCTCGGATATAATTAAAGAGGAGATTCTGACACTAAAGACGGAAAGAAGGAGAGGGGTAAGACAAAAAAAATACTTTTTATTTTGATATGCCGTACAAAATTGCTCCGGCGGCGAAAATGATAGCAGAATTGTCCTGATGTGAGGCCATGTATTTGCGGATATCCTGCAATGCTCTCACAATATACGTTTTAGATGATGTTACTGATATGTTTAGTTCTTTTGCGATCTGTTCATGGGTTAAGCCGTCAATCCGGCTCAACATAAACACATCTTTCACTTTTCCGGGTAGTTGGTCAATGGCAGACTTAAGGGTGCTTTCCAGCTCGTTATATTCCAGCCTTTCCTGGGGGCTAATTGAGCTATCGGCAAAATAATCAATCAGGATTTCGATATTCTCGGTATTGAAAACCTTTTTTCGCAGAAAATCAAAAATGACGTTGCGGGATAAAATATAAACATAGGCATCTTCATCTTTTACTTCTGTTAGCCTATCTCTTCTTTCCCAAAGCTTAATAAAAATTTCTTGCGTAAGGTCCTGGGCTTTTTCAGGCGATTTGGTTAGCCTTAAACCCGTAGAATAAACCTGTGGCCAATGATAGTTAAAAAATAATGCAAAAGCCTGCTGGTCGCCAAGCGCTACTTTGGCACGAATATCTTCGTGATTATATAATGGCTTTACCTGCAAAACAAGTGTATTATAATAATAATTGGCGCTAAAGTTATGTTATAATCTAATGTAAAAAAAATATTGCACATCCTTTTACAATTGTTAAATTTTCAAAGTTGGGTATTACAAAAAGAGTTGAGTCTTTCTTGGCATGGACGGCCACACAATTAAAAAAGCTCTTTTAGTGATAAGAAGGGCTTTTTTAAATTAAAAAACGGGTAATCTTAAGTTTTCCAATCTGACTTCTCATTGAACTTTAATGTGACGCATTAAGGCGATCTCTTAATTATCTATTATAGCGTCTAAAGCTATTAGCAATTCTTAATTTTCTTATAAGTTGAACACATATTTATGGGAATAAAAATTACACAACTGGTGTTTCTGATATCCAGTAAAATCTACCCATTTTCCCATAGGCGAGTGCTTTTGTAATTGAAGATGTTTGCTGCAATCGCACCTTTTATTTACTGTTTTTTTTTGTTTAAGCAGTTGGTTTATAGTGTTTTGTTTGGTATTTGTTATAGGGAGTGTTTCTTTTAAGTTAATTTGTTTCATCCGTGGAGGCGCGGACAAACGTTGACAAATTTTAGCTCTAAAGCACTAGTTTTGATACCACTAACCACTACAAGAGAACGCCGAAAATCTCAAGAGTAGGCATTAACCAAATTATTAACTACATGAAATCTAAAAAGTTACTGAAGAGTTATCTTCTGCCTAAGTGTGTCCTTGCTTTTTTGCTTGTAAGTACAAGCTGTTCAAAAAAAGACAATTTTCAGGAAAATAGGGTGTCCGAATTTGCAGGAGCGAAACACCAAGTTAAAACCACAGCATTACACACCTATTATGTGGCTCCAAATGGCTCGGATTCGAACCCAGGGTCTCTTGAACTGCCTTTTTTTTCCATAACGAAGGCTCAAAGCGTGGCAGTTGCTGGAGATGACATTTATTTTAGGGGAGGGACTTATGCGTTTCAAAATTCACATGTAGCGCGGCTTGAAACTACTTATGCCAGAATCTTTTATTTAAATAAGAGTGGTACTTCTGGTGCTCGGATCCGTTATATGAATTATCCTGGAGAATACCCTGTATTTGATTTTTCTGATGTTAAACCAGCAAATAAACGAATAACAGCAATTCATGTAGTAGGGGCTTATATTACAATTAAAGGAATTGACATAAAAGGGGTTCAGGCAACATTGACCGGGGACAATCAAAGCGAGTGTATTAGAAACGACGGAAGCTATAACGTTTACGAAAATCTGAAAATGCGTGACGGTATGGCCATTGGATTTTACCTTTCCCGGGGAGGCAATAACTTGGTATTAAATTGTGATGCTTATAATAATTGGGACACAGTTGCCAATGATGGATTAGGCGGCGATACGGATGGGTTTGGATTTCACCCTAATTCCTCCAGCTATACTGGTAACGTCGCACGCGGCTGTCGTGCATGGTTTAACAGTGACGACGGATTTGACTTGATCAGCGCCTATGCAGCTGTAACAATCGAAAATTGCTGGTCTTTTTATAACGGCTATTCTACAACTTTCCAACGCTTATCAAATGGCCTCGGGTTTAAAGTTGGTGGTTATGGCACAGACAAGGGATCGTTCCCATCAGTTGCTCCCAGGCACATAGCGCGGTATTGCCTTGCTGTCTATAATAAAACGGCAGGTTTTTATGCTAATCATCACACAGGTGGTGAAGACTGGATTGGTAACACAGCTTATAAAAATCCCACTAATTATAATATGCTTTGTCGCGATCCGAAATTAAACAAGGATGTTCCCGGGTTCAACCATGTTATGTATAATAATATTGGTTTAGCTGCCTCATCAACTGAATATTCTAATCTGGATCTCTCAAAATGTACTACAAGCAACAATTACTTTAATCCTATAGGCGTCAGTGTGACAACCGCAGATTTCACAAGCCTTGACGAAAATTTCCTTAGTGCTCCACGTAATTCAGATGGAACTTTGCCTCAAAATGCATTTGCACGTTTGGTATCAGCAAGCGATTTAATCGATAAAGGAAAAGATGTAGGATTTTCCTTCATCGGAACAGCTCCTGACCTGGGTTGCTTCGAATATGGGATAAGCGGAAGTCCCGTGCCATCTGGCCCGGTAACTCAATAAAAAACGAGACACGATAATGAGATGGTAGTGGTATCTCATTGAAGTTGGGGTCTGGAGGCGGCCAAAGGCCGCCTCTTTTTATAACCAGCTGTTTAAGCAACAAATTTTTTAATAAAAATTATAGAAGCCTATGATTCAGCATCTTTCTAATCAACTTTATCCGTCAAGCTTTTTGCCAGCCGTTATTCTGCCCATTTGGCTTTTTGATACTATATGAATATGGCTAAAAAGCGTTATCATCAAGATGATGACTTTGTTATTTATAATCGGGTTGAAGTTTTGGATAAAAACACCTGAATAATGAAACATTCTGACCAGTTTTATTAAAGTATACCGTTGAAGCGCCAGCGAGATAAAAGAAATCCAGTTCTATTATGATTTATATGGCTAAGAAGTTACTTTTGTCGGAATTATAAACCCGCTTTCCTCCACCGGGGGTTGCAACAGGATAAAAATATAAACCACACACTTATTTTTAGTACTATTCTAGTCATCATGTACAGATACTTCTTAATTCTAACTTCATTGTTTTTTTACGGGATCGTTAATGCGCAAAACCTAAGCGTTGCCGGCCCCGATGGTGTTTTAAAAGTAAACCTTTCGTTAAAAAACGGAGCCTTGTTTTACTCAGTAACCTACAAACAGAAGCAATTACTGGGCGATTCTCCTCTCGGCCTTGTTGCTAATAATGCCGATTTTAGTCGGGATCTGACTTTTATTAGTAAAAAGGATTCTGTTTTAAATAAAACTTATACCCAGAACAAAATTAAAAAGTCTGAAATCAACTATCGGGCTAACGAGCTTACCTGCTTATTCACGAATTTAAAAAAGCAGCAAATGCAGATTATTTTTCGGGTGAGTAATAATGATATAGCATTTCGTTATGCATTTCCACAGATCGGCGAGGCATCACAACGTATCATTCAAAAGGAGCTTACAGGCTTTAGTTTCCCGTCATTAACCACTACATTTCTGTCTCCGCAGGCCCCTGCTAAAACCGGATGGAAAAATACCAAGCCTAGTTACGAGGAGGAGTATATAGCTAATGCGCCTCTAACAAGTCCTTCTAAATATGGATTGGGTTATACTTTTCCGGGCTTATTTCATGTAGGCAACGATGGGTGGGTACTACTATCAGAGACCGGCGTTAGCAGTCAATATTGTGCTTCGCGTTTAAGTGAAGCAAGCAAAGATGGTGTTTATAGTATTGCTTTCCCTGAGAAGGGAGAAAATAATGGTATAGGAAGCGTTGAGCCAGTTATTGCTTTGCCTGGAGAAACTCCGTGGCGAACTATTACGGTGGGGGATAATTTAAAGCCGATCGTTGAAACCACCATTCCATTTGATGTGGTGGAACCTTTGTACAAGGCTTCTACCGATTATAAATTTGGACGTGCAACCTGGAGCTGGATACTGTGGCAGGATAATAGTATGAACTACGCAGATCAGGTTAAATATATAGATCTGGCTACTCAGCTAGGTTACGAGTATATCTTGATGGATGCTTTGTGGGATAAGCAGGTAGGCTATGAGCGGATGCCAGCGCTTCTCAAATATGCTCAGGATAAAGGTGTAGGAGTGTTTCTGTGGTATAATTCCAACGGATATTGGAACGATGCACCGCAGGGGCCAAAACACCGTATGAATAATTCCATTGCCCGCAAAGAGGAAATGAGATGGCTGAAATCCATGGGAGTTAAAGGACTTAAAGTTGACTTTTTCGGTGGAGATAAGCAGGAAACAATGAAATTGTATGAGGACATTCTGTCGGATGCCAACGAATACGGCCTCATGGTTATTTTTCACGGCTGCACGCTTCCCCGCGGCTGGGAACGAATGTATCCCAACTTTATAAGCAGCGAGGCGGTACTCGCTTCAGAGAATTTAGTATTTGGCCAGCATTTTAATGACCAGGAAGCTTTTAATGCTTCGCTTCACCCATTTATTCGCAATGCAGTAGGCGCAATGGACTTTGGCGGCACTTTGCTAAACAAGAGGCATAATCGTGGCAATAATGGAGGGCCTGTCCGAAAAACGACGGATATTTTTCAGCTCGCCACAGCCGTATTATTTCAAACTGCAGTACAGAACTTCGCATTAACACCAAATAATTTAACGGATGTGCCCGCCTTTGAAATCGATTTTATGAAGCAGGTGCCAACCACCTGGGATGAAACACGTTTCATTGCCGGTTATCCCGGAAAATATTGTGTACTGGCTCGCCGCAAAGGCGACAAGTGGTTTGTAACAGGTGTAAACGCGGGCAAAGAGGCTTTGAAATTAAACTTGAACCTGCCTATGCTTGCCAAGTCACAGTGTTCTTTCTACTACGATAAGCCAGACAGGACTCCGGCTATGGAAAAGAAAACAATCAAAAGTAACGGAGCCGTGACTGTGGAAATTCAGCCGGACGGAGGAGTGATCTTAACAAATTAGATAACATAAGCATCACCTAATAACTGTTTCGTATGGACGTGAATCAGGGTGAGTAAGATAGCAAGAATATCGCCGGGGCTTGTTTTTTCACAAGCTCCGGCGTAGGCTAGATGAACCCAAATGTTAAATGAATAACAATCTTCAGTGCACGCATAGCCTACGTTTTTGACCTTTCGACACTGAAAAAAAGTCAGGCGAAAAGAAGTCAGATATCCTTAAATTAGTGAATCAGATTGCACTTTCTAATTACCTGTCGCTACAGCAGAAGTACTCCTCAAAATATTCATCAACTCTTCCAGTTTAATCGGTTTACTGATATAATCGTTCATTCCGGCTTTAAGGCAGGCTTCTCTATCCTCGGACAAAGCGTTAGCAGTCATGGCAACAATCTGGGGCTGAACCAAGTTACTGGCGCGAATTGAGCGGGTGGCTTCAAGTCCGTCCATCTCAGGCATAAGCATGTCCATAAAAATAACATCATAAGCTTTCTCATGCATCATTGCCACAGCTTCTTTTCCGTTGTTGGCCAGTTCAGGCTGATATCCGAGTTTGTTCAATATCCGAAGGGCTAGCTTTTGATTTATCAGGTTGTCTTCAGCAATTAAGATGCTTAGAGGATTGGCAATTGCGAAACTTTCGGAAAGTATACCCGCTTTGTCTTTTTCTTCTCTAGCTGCTTGCTTCTCTGCCTTCAGTTCCAGTTGTACAACTTTGTATAATTGTTGCTGTTTAACAGGTTTGTTAATTACCGAATTAAACAAATGCGGGTATTTAGATTTACTTTCATCCCCCACGGAACTTAGAAGAATAATAGGTAGGGCAGGGAAAAGGCTTTTTATCTGGGTAGATAGTTCAACTCCATCCATTTCAGGCATCTGCATGTCGGAAATAACCAGGTGGAACTTAGCCTTTGCTCTTAAAATTTCCAGCGCTTCCTTTCCTGAATGGGCTATGGTTACGTTCAATTTCCACTGCTCCAGCTGGCTTTGTAATATGCTGAGATTGGTCGAATTATCGTCAACAATTAGCACGTACTTACCTTCGGTTTCTTTGCCAAAGTTCACATAGTTAACAATTGTAGTTTGGGCTACTTTGGTTTTTAAGGTAAAATAGAAAGTTGTTCCTGCGTCTTCCTGGCTGCTAACCCCTATTTTTCCTCCCATAAGATTTACCAGCTTTTCGCTGATGGCGAGTCCTAATCCTGTGCCTCCGTATTTACGCGTAGTGGATGAATCGACCTGAGAAAAAGCTTTAAACAATCGTGATAATTTGTCTTCTGGTATCCCGATTCCGGTATCGCGAACTTCAAAGCGGAGGGAAAGCTGATCGCCTTTACTTTCTTCGAGTTCAACCTTTAAAAATACCTCGCCCTGATGGGTGAATTTCATTGCATTACTTACCAGATTCAGTAAGATCTGCCTAAGCCTTAAACTATCTCCTACAATAGCAGAAGGTAAGCGGTGATCCAGCTGATAAATAAGGTCTATCCCGATTTGCGCTGCTTTTCCGGCAAATACATCCAACACGTTTTCCACACACTGTCGCAGATCGAAGTCATGTTGTTCAATTTCCATACTTCCCGATTCAATTTTTGAGAAGTCGAGAATATCATTAATCACTCCCAACAGCGCATCGCCGGATGTAGTGATAATCTTTACATATTCATCCTGTTCGGGGTTCAAAGGCGTTTGCGCAAGAAGTGAAGCCATACCAATAACACCGTTCATTGGTGTTCGTATCTCATGGCTCATTGTGGCCAGAAATATACTTTTAGCCTTATTGGCGGCTTCTGCCTCTCTTCTGGCATTCGAGGCATCTTCAGTCTGTGCCTGAAGTTCTTCGTTTATTGCTTGAAGCTCCTCAGCTTGTTGAGCGATCTCGTTTGTTCGAATACGCACCTGCTCCTCCAGTTCCTCTTTCTGCTTTTTGAGGTTTTTAGTTCGGGAATGAAAAAAAAGATAGATAGCCAGGCATAATGATAAAACAACCATGCCCCGGAACCACCACGTCATCCAGAATGGAGGCCTGATCAGAAGAATTACCGAGGTTCCACTATGGTTCCAAACACCATCATTATTAGAGCCTTTTACCCTGAATACATATTTGCCAGGGGAAAGATTGGTGTAAGTTGCAAAGCGCTTCGATCCGCCATAAATCCAGTCTTTGTCGAAATTCTCCAGTTTGTAAGCATATTGGTTTTTTTCGGTGGCAATAAAATTAAGTGCGGCAAATTCAAAGGAGATAAACTTAGATTCTTCATAGGAAAGTACAATTTCTTTTGTCTGGCTGATTGAAGATTTAAGAGGTGAGTCAGCAGTCGACACAACCGATTGGTTAAATAGAAGGAAGTCAGTGAGTACCACAGAAGGCGGAGTCTCATTATATTGTATGCGCTGAGGATGAAAGGTATTAAAACCGTTAATCCCTCCGAAATACATAATGCCTTCTGCACTTTTACAGCAGGCACCAAGACTATACTCCCGTGACTGCAAACCATCTGCAAGGTCAAAATTTTCGAAGGCCTTTGTTTTTTGGTTGAATTTAGAAATGCCGCCGTTTGTACTTAGCCAAAGGTTTCCGTCAGAATCTTCAAGCAAACCTTTTATCCAGTCGTTTTTTATTCCATTTATCTTACCGAAGGAATGGAATTTACGAGATTTGCGATCCATCAAGTTCAGGCCCGCGTTAGTACCCACCCAAAAGTTTCCGAATTTGTCTTCGTACAGACAAGTAACATCATCAGAACTTAATTTGTATTTATCCTTTTCACTATGGCCGTAAATTGCAAAAGAGTCCGAATCTGGATTATATAGGTATAGTCCATTTTGCAAACCAGCCCAGATTCGCTGCTTCCGATCCTGGTAAATACAATTTATCACGCCTATTGTGCCGTTAACCGGTGAGGGGAAATTTAAATATTTCTTGAAGGTATTTGTACTTAAATTAAGTCTGGTTACCCCTGAACCGCGGCTTGCAATCCAGATGTCTCCTTGCTTATCTTTCAATATGGAATGCAAGCTTTTACCCGAGATCTTTTTCGGATCTCCGTTTCCTAAATCTGTGGGGAAATAGGTAAATGTATTTCGTTTGTAGTTAAGAATGTAAAGCCCTCCCTCTCTGTTATACCCTACCGCCATTTTACCATCCCCTAAATTCGTGATGCCTGCTACATAATCAGAACTTATACCGTCATTTGTGGCAGGCAGGTTGATAGCTAACTGTTTAAATACCCCCGTCTTCGGATCATACGTATTAACGCCCCCTCCGTCGGTGCCTATCCACATCCGCCCGAAGTCATCCTCTGAGAAGGCTGTCACATGTTTATGATTCAAGCCGTTCATTCCCGCCTGAAAAGTAAAATGTTGGAATTTGGTTGCGGATGCAGCAGTAAAATTGACTCCGCCGGCCTGTGTTCCTATCCACATTGTGTTCTGAGGGTCGCGATAAACCACGCGAACGGTATGATGACTTAAACTTGCCAAGTTGAAAGACTCTGGTTGGTAGCTTTCTGAAGTGTTTTTTATAGGGTCATATATGCACAGCCCTTTGTTTTCCGTCCCGAGCCATAATTTCTCATCGGGGCCTTCTGCAATCGACAATATATTATTATCTGGTATCCCGTTTTCCTTTGTAGCACGGATATAGGTAAAGGAATTTGTAGCAACATCATAACGTGCCAGCCCCCTTCTAGGTACACTAAACCAGATATTCCCTTTTGAATCTTTTAAAGCATCTCTTATTTTAACTTTATAGATACTCATAGAGTCTGTTGGATCTGGCATGAATTTAATAAAGCGCCCGGATCTGGTGTCTAATACATCAGGGCCAAGCCGGGTAAGCACCATTATTTTAGTGTCTGAGATAATACACACCTTAGTTGTATGATCAGTTCTAAGGCTTGCCTGGTTTTTCGGATCGTTTACATATGCTCTGAATTTCCGGGTTTTTGTATTGAAACTTAATAAGCCAGAATTAACCGTGCTCATCCAAAGACTACCTTTTTTATCAATTGTAAGGTCACTTATAATAAGCTTTAACTTGTCTGGATTATAATGGATAAACTTTTCGCTTCCCCTGTCAAACAAATCGAGGCCCGAACTAGTCCCAATCCATAGATTTCCTCCTCGGTCTTCAATAATGTCGTTTATGAAATTGTTACTGATTGAGGATGCCTGTTGGCTGTTATGCCTGAACGTTGTAAACTTATACCCATCGTACCTGTTTAACCCATCTCTTGTTCCGAACCACATAAATCCCTGCTTGTCCTTTAAAATGCACTGGATCATGTTTTGCGATAGGCCTTCATTGGCAGATAAGGTTTTAAATTTTAACCTGTGCGATTGAGAATGCACCTGGAGACTACTGGCAATTAGGATTAGAAAGAATAGAAGCAATTTAAGTTGAGCGCTGTTGCATTTCATTTACTAACCTTTTTAATATCGAAGAAAAGTTCAGCCATGGTTATGACAGGATAAAAATACTGTTGAAGTGGAAATAATAATAAAATAAAAAGTACTCAATCAAATTGATGGCTGCTGACTGATATTTTGCCAATACAGGAACTTATTATGTTTAACACTTTGATGTCTTTACATAGCAAAGAACCGTAAAATTGATTTTTATACGTGCTTGCGAAACAAAGGTTGAGGTAATAAGAGAAATGTGATACATTTCATTTCAAAATACATACAAGCAATACCTTATCTACTCTGGCAATTGGCAGCAGGATACACTATCCGTGGAAAGTACAGATGAAAAGGATGCTTCTTTTTCTGTGAAGTTTAAAGGCACCCAAATTGGCTTGTATGGGATGGCTCGTCCGGATTGTGGGTATGCTCGCGTTGTTCTTCTCGCTAGTAAAGGATAAACCGTTATCTCTTCCGTAATAGAAATGTATCGAAAGTATCCTGTAAAATCGCTCTTGTTTTTAAGTCCTTCTCTTCCCAGGGATAATTATACCATGACCGTTACTGTTCTTGGAGAGCGCTGGTACTGGGTTGAAAAAGCGGAAGGCGAACCGGAAGCAAGGGCGATTTTATTTCACTTGATAAACTTTTAGTTCAGGAATAGGGGCAAAGGCTTATGATGTTGGTTTACAAATAAATTTATCTAACTGAATAATGCTATTCAGACGTAACTAATCTTTAATATCCGTATTTTCTTCCTGCTGTAATAACCAGTCTCTAAATTCAATTAACCTCCAGTAGCTGGGAATCTCAGTACCAAATAGGCGGACCCTCTCAATAGATCCTTTTAAGAAAAATTCAACATCTGATATCCTTATTGCCCTGTTGATTTGGGCTACCTTGGGCAACTCTCTGCCTTTAAAAAATGCCTCTAATTCGTCAATTGTCATCACGGCAAAGGTAAGCATATCTAATTTGCAAAACATGTTTCTGTATTTCGAATTGCATTTCGGTTTGTCGATGCTGTTTTTAATGTCTTGCTTCCTATTGCAGAGAGGTAATCGTAGATCATTTGTACCCGAGTTGCTGAGGGGCTGGCCCTGAGGGCAAATGCGTTCAATGTAAATCAACGCTTTCTGGACGATTTACTCAAAGTGAAAACCTTAATAATATATGAGCAAAGAAGATGTGGCATACGTCGGTGTTTTTTAATTTAAATTTAATTAATTATTAATATAGTATAAAAGGCTTCTTACTAATAAAAGATGTGATAAAATATCATATAATATGTACTTTTAGAAAGTTTTAAGAAGTGCTCTTCACTTCCGACATGATGTGTTTTAAGGGGCATCCCTGGCTTTTTTAATAGAACTGAATATTAATACTGTTGCAAGCGGCCTTCAATCTCGCTTGTAATAGACTTTTTTATGAGTTTATTTTTAGGTGCATGGAAGTCTACTTAATCAGCTTCATGAAGAAGCGTTCAGCAGCCTTTGGCCCAGCCTTTATACCAATTTGAAAATATCTTTTTATGCCATATTTCTACAATAAGTATTTTTCTTTACACTACTTAAGAAGCAGAATTTTTTTTCTCTTTCTATCCTTAGCTTTTGTAAATAACGCCTCTTATGCTACCGATCGGGTAGTATGCAGTAGCGGATGCGGATATACTAGCATTCAGGCAGCTATTAATGCCGCAAGTGCTGGAGATGTGATCATTATAAAGGCCGGAACTTATACAGAAAATGTGGCAAATGGAATCTTAATAGATAAGAACTTGACGATTAGAGGAGAGGGGCGAAGCGTTACCATTATTCAGCCGCATGCAGTACGATTATCAGCTGTAAGCAGGGTTTTCCGTGTTTCACAAGGAACCGTCATTTTTGAAGAGTTAACTATCCAAAATGGAAAGGAGACATCAACTGCTAATGCGAATGGTGCGGGTAGTGGAATGCTTATCGAGGGATCTGCTTCCGTTGCTTTAAACAATGTTATTGTAAAGAATAATGACATTGTTGCAAACGGTAGCTCCGCAGCCGGAATTGGTATGTTCTCAACAGGGACACTAAATATCAATAACAGCCGGATTGAAGGTAATACCAATATATCGAACTCCTCAGGAGGTATGTATTTATCCAGCGGCACCACCTCTGTTAATAATACAGTTTTTGATAATAACAAGGCGCCTGGTTCAGGTGCCATTGGTATGTCAGCTTCAATAACAGCGACGTTTAATTATTGTACATTCAGTAACAATGAAGCAACAAATTCTGGTGCTAATCCGCAAAGCGGTGGTGCTGCGACCTGGAGTAGCTCGCTACCCAAATTCTATAACTGTACATTTAATAATAATACCGCCGGTATGTATGGTGGGGCACTGCGAACAGGTGGTGGCTGGATTGTTAACTGTACTTTTTACGGAAACACGGCATCCAATGGTGCAGCCATTAATCGCGGTACCTCGGCTTCCAGCAATGCCTTATATGTGATAAATTGTACAGTGGTTAACAATAAGGCAACAGGGGCCAGCCCGGTGGGCGCAGGTTTTTTAAGCCAATCAACAACTGCACCGGTACATCTGGTTAATACCATTATAGCTAACAGTATTACAGGTAAGGACTTATATTTTGCTGATGGCGCCGGACTCGTTACAAACGACAAAAACTATGTTGGGACTGCTGAGTTTGCTGCAAATTCCAAAACCTTTACATACTCATCCGGAGGGAATCTTGCCACAACATTGTCCAACAACGGAGGGCTTACTCAAACGATCTCAGTCGGTGCAGGAAGCGTTCTTATTAATAACGGCGCTTCATCCCATTCCAATACAAATATTTCAATACCAGCCAAGGATCAGAGAAACTCTATCAGGGCAGGTGCAACAGATATCGGAGCTTACGAAGCAGAAGCTTCCGAATCTCTTAGTATAGCATACACCGCGCTAGCAAACACAACATCAACAGTAAACCGAACCCTTACGGCAACAATTTCTGACAACGTTTCCGGAATCCCGACATCGGGATCTTTAATGCCGAGAATTCATTATAAGAAAAACAGTGGTACATCATGGTTTAGTACACAAGGTGTAGCAGGAGCCAATAATTCATGGGCCTTTACCATTGATAATAGCCTGATGGGAGGGGTCGCTTCAAACGATGAGATATCTTATTTTGTGGTTGCGCAGGATAATAGCGCTGGTAGTTATGCAAGATCTTTGCCTGCGGGCGTGGTGACGGCAGATGTTAATTATATTGGAACCGCACCATCTTCTGTTAATAAATATTTAATCGGCTCTTCTCTTTCGTCTCCATCAGTTACTACGAGTGCGGTAGGGCAGATAAGTACGGCCTCAGCCACTCTTGGTGGGGATGTAACTGCAGAAAATGGGGCCACTTTAACGGAAAGAGGTTTCGTTTATTCAACTACCGCAAATCCTGAAATAGGAGGGACAGGCGTAATAAAAGTACTCGTAACAGGAACATCAACAGGTGCTTATTCACAAAGTATCACGGGCTTAACAGCAGGTACAACATACGTTGTTCGTGCTTATGCAATTAATAGTATAGGAACTTCTTACGGCAGCAATCAGACTTTTACCACAGATGTAGAACGCATTTGGATTGCATCTGGCTCTACTACATTAACCACGGGTTCTATAAACACTGTAAACTTCCAGGCTAATGCTACAGGTGTAGTTTCACCTTACACTATTTCTCCAACAGGTGGGTTGCCTCCCGGGATGAGTTTTTCACAAACCACCATGAATTTGCGGGGAACGCCAACTTCCATCGGGCAATACAGCCTTGTTATGACGATAGAAGGAGGCGATGGAACCAAATATTTCAAAACGTTTCAATTCACTGTTCAAGCGCCGCCGGATACCCAGGCCCCAACCACTTCAGGCTTTTGGCCTCCTGATGACTTTCCGCTTACGGAGCATACAACTACCGATTTTTCTATTGTTTTTACTGAAAAGGTAAAGCTGGGATCAGGGTCAGTAACCTTATATAATGTTACAGACAATTCAAATCAGACTGTAGAGCTAACCAGCAGCAGCGTTGCATTTGCCACAAATGGTACTGATGTTACTATAAAAGGCTTTAGCCTTAAACCCGGCAAACAATATTATGTAAATGTGCCGGCAACAGCCTTTTTGGATTTGGCTGACAATGCTTATGCTGGAGTTTCAAATAATACAAGCTGGAGCTTTAGCACAAAAGCTGTTATTGCTACATTAACTAGCGGTGCAGCCAGCAGTATAAGTAGTTCTGGCGCTACCTTAGGAGGAGATATCTCCGAAAACGGAGGGGCAAATATAACAGACCGCGGTATCGTTTACGGTACATCGGCTACGCCAACCATCGGCGCTTCCGGGTCAACAAAAGTTTCAGAAGGGGGGACTACTACCGGAACATTTACCAAAGCGGTTACAGGGTTAAGCCCGAGTACAACTTATTATTACCGTGCTTATGCCATCAACAGCGCCGGGACCGCTTATGGCACTGCGCAATCATTTGTCACTTTGGACCCAGCCCCGGCAATAAGCAGCGTAAATGTTCCTGTTGCTAAAACATATAAAACCGGCGAGTCCTTAGAATTCGCGGTAAATTATTCGGCAGCAGTTACAATAAGCGGAACCCCGGTGTTACCAATAACTATTGGCGCAACATCTAAAGAGGCTACTTATGTGGCTGCCGCAAGTACTTCTACCAAACTGGTTTTCAGATACACTATTGCCAGCGGCGATCTGGATGCCGACGGCATAAGCTTAGGGGCAGCTATTTCGCTACCGGGAGCATCTGCAATTACAGATGGTGTAACTACCAACGCAATACTTACACTTAACAGTGTAGGCTCTACTGCAGGTGTGCTGGTAGATGCGGTGGCGCCAACAGTCTTATTGGTGAACGCTCCTTCTAACAAAACGTATAAGATTGGAGATCAGCTTAACTTTACAGTCAACTTTAATGAAAATGTTGTTGTAAATGCAGCCGGTGGCACTCCTTATGTAGGCTTAACCATTGGCACTGCCAACGTAAATGCGGCTTATGTTCTGGGTAGCGGTATGCAATCGTTAGTTTTCCGTTATACCGTTGCAGCGGGTGATGTTGATGCAGATGGAGTGGCATTAGCAAGTTCTATTTCATTGAACGGAGCAACTTTGAAAGATGCTGCAGGAAACGACGCTACCTTAACGCTTAATAATGTAGCAGCCTTAAGTTCGGTAAAAGTGGATGGTATTGCGCCAACATTAAGCACAGTTACTATTACATCAAATAATGCAATACCAAACCTTGCAAAAACAGGCGATGTGGTTACTCTAAGTATTACAGCCAGCGAAGCTATTAATACACCGACAGTAACTATTGCCGGCCAAACTGTGTCGGTAACAGGCTCGGGCAACACTTATTCTGCCAGCTATACCATGGTAAGCAGTAATACGGAAGGTTTCATTCCGTTTACGGCCAATTTTTCGGATTTATCAGGGAACGCCGGCCAGGCTGTGAGTGCCAGCACAAACAGTAACCCCACTACATTTGATAAAACAGCACCGGCTACGCCGTCAAGCTTTATAACAACATCTAAAGACTCTAAGTTGGAATTAAGCTGGAGTGCAAATTCAGAAAATGACCTAAAAGGCTATAGAATATACTGGGGCACAAGTGCAAATCCAACAACAGAATTAATAAACAGGGATATTTCAGAATTAGCCTACACACATACCGGCCTCGCTAATGGTACCACTTACTATTATACAATAGTAGCCTATGATAAGGCTGGAAATGTAAGTGCCGTAAGTGCAGATGTGGCTGGAATGCCTAAAGCAGGCCAAACTATTACTTTCAGTCCTTTGGCGGCGGTAACTTATGGCGACGGAAGCTTCGGACTTACTGCCAGCTCAACATCCGGTTTAACAGTAGAATTTACTTCAGATAATACTTCAGTTGCAACGGTTTCAGGGACAACAGTAACTATCAAAGGAGCAGGTTCTGCAAAAATCAGTGCCAGACAATCTGGTAGTTCAGGATACAGCGCAGCTGATGACGTTGGACAGACTTTGATAGTGAATAAGAAAGAAGTATCAGGAAGCTTTACAGCAGATAACAAAGTGTATGATGGCACTGATGCGGCTACCAT
>CBIHNR010000043.1:0-31735 GCA_966211215.1 uncultured Pedobacter sp. | reverse complement strand
CCGACCAGCGATGCCTTTCTTATTTTCATTTCATCAGTAATTGTTGCATTTTTTCATCGATTATTCAGAAAGACGGAGGGACTAGACCCTGCGAAGTCTTAGCAACCTGTGCTTACAAGGTGCTACATTCTATCCGAGTCCGCACCGAGGATTAGGAAAAGATAAGTAATTAAGAAAGCCGGATACCGACTTTTTCGAAAATAAGCTTATTATTTAGATTTAAGATTTAAGAGACAAGAATCAAGAGCAGGCATTGCCTAAACTATGATATCCAGCCTCTAACCTCTAATAAACAACAATGGACATTAGAAAAGAGCTTGAAAAACGCATTCTGATAATTGATGGTGCAATGGGTACAATGATCCAGCGCTACCAGCTAACAGAAGCAGATTTTCGTGGAGAAAGATTTAAAGATCACCCTTGCGATGTAAAGGGCAATAACGATCTTCTAAATATCACCCGCCCGGATATTATCAAAGCAATTCATGCCGAATATTTAGCGGCAGGTGCAGATATTATCGAAACCAACACCTTCAGCACCCAACGTATTTCCATGGCAGACTACGAAATGGAAGATCTGTCGTATGAAATGAGCTACGAAGGTGCCCGCATTGCCAAAGAAGTTGCCCTGGAATATACAGCTAAGACACCTGATAAACCACGTTTTGTTGCTGGCGCAATTGGACCTACAACAAAAATGGCATCTATGTCGCCAGATGTAAACGACCCTGGCTACAGGGCGGTAACATTTGATGAACTTGTTGAAGCCTTTGACGAGCAGGTTCGTGGTTTGATTGATGGTGGTGCAGATGTGCTTCTTTTCGAAACTATTACTGATACCCTAATAACAAAAGCAGGACTTCTCTCTGTTAAAAAATACGAGCAGGAAATTGGCCGTAAGATCGACATTATGATCTCGGGCACAATTACCGATGCCAGCGGCCGTACCCTATCAGGACAAACCGCCGAAGCATTTCTAAACTCCCTTACACATGCCAATATTTTAAGCATAGGTTTTAACTGTGCATTAGGAGCTAAAGAAATGCGCCCTCATATCGAGGAGCTGGCTAAAAAAGCGCCTTGTTATGTTTCAGCTTATCCGAATGCCGGCTTGCCTAATGAATTTGGAGCTTACGATGAGCTGCCACATGAAACAGCCCATTTAGTTGAAGATTTCATTGAACACGGCTTTGTGAATATCGTAGGCGGTTGCTGTGGCACTACTCCGGAACACATCAGCTGCATTGCCGAAAAGGCTGCTAAATTTCCGCCGAGAAAAATCCCGAAAGTAGAGCCATATCTTCGATTAAGTGGACTTGAACCCGTTACTATAACGCCGGAGAGCATTTTCGTAAATATCGGAGAGCGTACAAACATCACAGGTTCCCCTAAATTCTCTAAACTAATTTTAGGTGGAGATTATGAAGGAGCATTAGCCGTTGCCCGCCAGCAGGTTGAAGGCGGAGCCCAGGTTATCGACGTAAACATGGACGAGGGAATGCTTGACTCAGAAGCTGCAATGACCAAGTTCTTAAACCTGATTGCTTCGGAACCTGATATTGCAAAGCTCCCAATCATGGTCGATTCCTCCAAATGGAGCGTTATTGAAACCGGATTAAAATGCCTTCAGGGAAAAGGAATTGTAAACTCCATTTCTCTAAAGGAAGGTGAGGAAAAATTTATTGAGAGTGCCCGAAAGATTCTAAACTATGGAGCTGCTGTAGTTGTGATGGCTTTTGACGAACAAGGGCAGGCCGATAACTACGAACGCCGTGTAGAAATCTGTAAGCGCTCATATGACATTCTGGTTGATAAAGTGGGTTTCCCCCCTCAGGATATCATTTTTGACCCAAATATCCTTACTGTTGCTACCGGACTTGAAGAACATAATAATTATGCACTAGATTTTATCAATGCTACCCGATGGATAAAGGAAAACCTGCCTTATGCTAAAGTAAGTGGAGGAGTTTCAAACATTTCATTTTCTTTCCGCGGAAACAATGTGGTTCGCGAGGCGATGCATTCTGCCTTTTTATACCATGCCATTAAAGCTGGCCTGGATATGGGAATTGTGAATGCTGGTATGCTCGAAGTTTATGAGCAAATTCCGGCAGAGCTGCTTGAGAAAGTGGAGGATGTATTATTGAACCGTCGCTCGGATGCTACCGAACGTTTAGTTGAATATGCAGAAACGGTAAAATCGAAAGGCAAAGAAGCTGTAAAAGATGAGGAGTGGCGCAAAAGCACTGTCGAAGAACGGCTATCGCACTCGCTTGTAAAAGGAATTATTGAATACCTGGATGCTGACGTTGAAGAAGCAAGGCAGAAATACGACAAGCCACTGCAAGTAATTGAAGGCCCTTTAATGGACGGCATGAACGTGGTAGGCGATTTATTCGGTGCAGGAAAGATGTTTCTCCCTCAGGTAGTAAAATCTGCAAGGGTAATGAAGAAAGCCGTTGCTTATTTATTGCCTTTCATTGAAGAAGAAAAACTGAAAAACCCTGGTGACGGAGGTTCAAGTTCTGCCGGGAAAGTGTTAATGGCTACTGTAAAAGGCGATGTTCACGATATTGGAAAAAACATCGTGGGTGTGGTTTTAGCCTGTAATAACTTCGAAGTGATTGACATGGGGGTGATGGTGCCCGCACAGGAAATCATTAAAAGAGCCAGACAAGAGAACGTAGATATTATCGGCTTAAGCGGATTAATCACTCCTTCTCTGGATGAAATGGTTCATTTTGCCAAGGAAATGGAGCGTGAGGGCTTTACTATTCCTCTATTAATCGGAGGTGCGACAACCTCCCGTATCCATGCTGCAGTAAAAATCGACCCTAATTACTCTGGTGCAGTCATTCACGTATTGGACGCTTCCAGAAGTGTTACAGTTTGTAGCAGTTTGATGAATGGAGAAGTTAAGGAAACGTACATCAAGAACATAAAGGCTGAATACGAAAAAGCACGAGAAGCCCATTTAAATAAACGTTCGGATAAACGCTATAAAACGATAGAAGAAGCGCGAGAAAATAAGTTCAAGATTAATCTGAACGGCGCTGTAGCTCCTGGCCCGGCTTTCCTGGGCACTAAAGTTTTTGAAGACTTCCCATTAGAAGAACTGATTCCTTATATCGATTGGACTCCTTTCTTTCATACATGGGAGCTTCGCGGCAGCTATCCAAGAATATTTGAAGATAAAGTGGTTGGCGATGAAGCCAAAAAGCTTTACGAGGATGCGCAAAAACTAATGAAACGCATCGTAGACGAAAAACTACTAAGAGCGAAAGCTGTAATCGGTTTCTGGAAAGCGAATTCTGTTGGGGACGATATTGTACTGGAAATTGGAAGTCCGAAGTCAGAGGACGGAAGTCAGACATCCGACTTTGGACATCAGACTTCGATCATCCACACCCTTCGTCAGCAAACTGAAAAAGTTGCGGGGGAGCCCTATTATGCCCTATCCGATTTTGTTGCGCCAAAAGAAAGTGGCATTGATGATTACTTCGGAGGCTTTGCTGTAACTGCTGGCATTGGCTGCGATGAATTAGTTGCTGAGTTCGAGAAAGTGCATGATGATTATAACAGCATCATGACTAAAGCCATAGCAGACCGTTTTGCCGAAGCTTTTGCGGAGAAAATGCACGAGTTGGTACGTAAAGAATACTGGGGATATGCACGAGAAGAAGGCTTTAGCAACGAGGAATTGATCAAAGAAAAATATCAGGGAATTCGTCCGGCTCCAGGCTATCCAGCTTGCCCTGACCACACAGAGAAACGTACTTTATTTGATCTGTTAAAAGCCGAAGACGCTACCGGAATGTATCTCACTGAAAGCTTTGCCATGTATCCTGCGGCTTCCGTAAGCGGGTTCTATTTCTCGCATCCGGAATCTCGCTATTTCGGATTAGGTAAGATAACTAAGGACCAGGTAGAAGATTACGCGAGACGGAAGAACCAGCCCTTGGAAGAGGTGGAAAAATGGCTTAGCCCGAATTTAGCTTATTAGCCCACTAGCCCCCTGAATGGGGAAATATTAGGCGTATAACAAAGCTTTCTAATTGAAATTAATTTTTCCGTGGTTGGTGTCCACACCAGCCACTTTAACTATAAACGACTTGAAATAAAGCCCCCTTTTAGGGGTTTGGGATATGAAAATAACCGATCACATAAAAAACGCCAACGGCAAAACTCTTTTCTCATTCGAATTACTGCCGCCTATCAAAGGGCAAAACATACAAAGCATTTACAATGCAATAGACCCATTAATGGAGTTTAAGCCTCCTTTTATTGATGTAACTTATCACAGAGAGGATTTTATATACAAACAGCATCCTACTGGCTTATTGGAGCAAATATCGGTTCGCAAACGCCCGGGAACGGTGGCCATTTGCGCTTCAATTATGAACCGCTATAAAGTGGATGCAGTCCCTCATTTAATCTGTGGCGGATTTACCCGAGAGGAAACCGAAAATGCGTTGATCGACCTGCAATTTTTAGGAATAGATAATGTTTTGGTACTCCGCGGAGATGCCCGCAAAGCTGATCCTGCGTTCATTCCGACTCCAGGCGGGCATGCCTTTGCTACCGACTTATTGGAGCAAGTGGTTGACATGAATCGCGGGAAATACCTGCATGATTATCATGAAACTAACAAATCGCAATTCTGTATCGGAGTGGCGGGTTATCCGGAAAAACATTTTGAAGCGCCAAACCTCACCACTGACTTTAGATGGTTAAAGAAAAAAGTGGAGATGGGCGCTGATTTTATCGTTACGCAAATGTTTTATGATAATCAGAAATATTTTGACTTCGTTAAACTTTGCCGCGAAAATGATATCAATGTTCCTATTATCCCGGGACTAAAGCCAATTACCTCTTCGAAGCAGCTGGTAAACCTGCCTAAGATTTTTCATATCGATATTCCTGAAGCATTAAGTGACGCAGTTTCCGCCTGCAAATCAGAAAAAGATGTTAAAGAAGTGGGGATTGAATTTATGATCCAGCACTGTAAGGAGTTAATGGCTGGCGGAGCTCCGGTATTACATTTTTATACCATGAGTAACCCCTCGCCTACTAAGAGAATTGCTGAAGCTATTTTCTAAAGAAACTAGGGTAACAAAAAAGCCGATTCTATCAAAAGAATCGGCTTTTTCATTTAAGAGCCTCCTATCGGAATCGAACCAATGACCTACTGATTACAAGTCAGTTGCTCTACCAGCTGAGCTAAGGAGGCGCTGATATGGCTGCAAAGGTAGAAAAGTTTCATTAATCTGCTAGAAGGAATTTGGATTTTCTTGTAAGACTGTAAAAATCAGGAAGAAAAAATTCATTTTAAAACCTTCTTAAGTTTTCTAAGGCTTTGACGACTATCAAATATTACTAATATATCAACGTAATCTAGATACTCCTTAAAGTAAATAGTATTCTGAAACGTGAGAATTGCCTTTCTTATTGATTTAGACTTAACGGCAATTGGAAACGCCGGTGGCGACTGGGATATTAAATACATATCTCATCAAACCTTATTAAGAAGTCACTAGCAACCTTTGTATTCCACTTCTCAATTAGATATCTGTTATTCTTTCTAGATCAGCTTTAGCAGTTGGAGTGATCCTCAGTTCCTTCAGCATCTAAAGCTCATATTTATTTCTTAAGGAATCTGTCATCCCCCCCAACGGTTGAGATAAGCCTTGCTCAGACTCTCTTAAAGCCTTCTCAACATGTTCCTTTTGCTGACTTGAAAGTGTTTCCCAGTCGTCTCTAGATTTCAAACTGTCAATATAATTCAGAAAAAGAGTATAAGCCTCATTCAATTTATCAGGATCAGCTGATCTAGCTTTCTAAATATATCTAGTTTAATTTCTGCAGTACCCATGAACCGGCCTCCTTCTATCAAATAGAACCAATGTTGGCCAATTATACCTCAACCTTTAGCACTCCCCTTTGTTGCAACTCTTCGTCCAGGTTCTCAGGGGTAGTAAAATGAATACTATCTATACCCAGCTTTCTTCCCGCTTCGACATTCCTGAAGTTATCATCAATAAAAACTGCTTCCTCAGGTTTCACATCGTACCTATCCAATAGAATTTGATAAAATTCAGGAAATGGCTTACGTAAACGCTCGGTTCCTGAAACCACAACTCCGTCAAACCAGTTCAAAAAATCAAATTTCTCTTGTGCTATGGGGAATGTCTCTGCTGACCAGTTGGTAAGCGCGTATATTTTATACTCTCCACTATCTTTTAGTTTCTTGAAGACATCTACAGAACCTTGTATTGGGCCATCAAGCATTTCAATCCACCTACCATAATAAGCCCTGATATTTTCTTCCTGCTCGGGAAACTGCTTTACCAACATTTCTGTGCCCTCAGCTAAAGTTCTTCCAGCATCTTGCTCCTCATTCCAGGCATTGGTACAAACGGTGTCAATAAAATGGTGCATCTCTGCCTCATCGGAAAATATCTTTTTATATAAATGGTAAGGATGCCAGTTAATCAGAACTGCACCTAAATCGAATATGATGGTATTGATCATTGTTAGTTATAAAATAAACCTAAAAATTCATTTGGGGAGTAAACAGGAAGAATAGGCAATGCAACCTTTTGAAACTCTTTATCAAAAGTTAGAAAATAGTTGATTTTATGATGCAGGGCGGTATAGTATTGCATCGCAGCCTCTATATCTGTCATTCTGGAGGTTAAAGCATTAACTATTATTTCATACGAAGCTTCATCTATCTTTATATCCAACAGGAAATTTAAAAGAATATCCTTCGTCTGCTCCCTTGAATAGTATTTAGAAAGAAAGTAACCAGTGATATGAAAAATGGTTGGAGTAATATGTGCTGATATTTCCCCTGTAGCTATACGTTGAAAAACCTGTTTAGTAACAGCATAATTTTGCCTTCTCAGTAGGAAATCAAGACAAACATTTGCATCAAGCATCACTTTAAAAACCATATTTTGAAGCTTTGTCTTCGAAATATTGCTTCTTAAAATCTATATCATCACTAATCACAGGCTTAGGCAAACTTTCTATTAACTCAATAAGATTACTTTTTCTGGCAGGCTTGGATATTTGAACAAAATATTGCTCTACTAACTCAGAAATACTAATGTTTCTTTCCTCCGCATATTGTTTAATGCGGGCTAACACACCTTCTTCAATCGTTAAATTTAATCTTGCCTTCATACTCAAATATACGCATAAAATCAATCCTATGCGCACAGCTGTTTAATTCTTCAACAAGTACTCCTTAAACGCAGCAAAGTCAGCTTTCAGCTCAACAGCTTGTTTTGGCTTGCCTTCCAATACTCTTACCTGTTCTGGGATATCAACCTTCTTTGCTATTGCCCCTTCATATACATCTGGGAACTTGCAAGGATGTGCAGTTGACAAAAATACTCCAGCACTTTTCTCATCCCCTGTTTCTTTACGATAATCCTCAACCGCTAACCATGCAATTGCCGTATGCGGACAAACCACATAATCGTATTTTTCGAAAACTTCATAAACTGCTTTTCTGGTCTGCTCGTCATTATAGCTCGCCGTAGAAACCACCTCTTTAACCTCGTTCAAATCATTATGAAACAGATCCATAATACGAACCCAATTGCTTGGATTACCGACGTCCATCGCGTTCGACAATGTTGCAACTGAAGGTTTTGGCTCATAAATACCTGATTTGAAGTAGGCTGGTACAGTATCGTTTACGTTAGTTGAAGCGATATAGTGTTTCGCTGGCAAGCCCATTTTCCAAGCTAGTAAACCAGCTCCAATGTTTCCAAAGTTTCCGCTCGGAACAGAAAATACTACATCAGTTTTTCCTTCTCTTTTTAACTGAGCATAGGCATTAAAATAGTAGAAGGTTTGAGGAATTAATCGCGAAATATTGATTGAATTTGCTGATGTTAAACGGAATTTGTCATTCAGCTCCTTATCGACAAAAGCCTGTTTCACTAAAGCCTGGCAATCATCAAACGTACCATCAATTTCGATAGCGCGGATGTTCTGCCCATTGGTAGTTAATTGCAATTCCTGTATCGGGCTAACCTTTCCCTTTGGATATAGAATAGTTACCTGGGTATTTTCTACGCCCAAAAAGCCCAAGGCAACCGCCCCTCCCGTATCTCCAGAAGTAGCTACAAGCACATTAAGCGTCTTCTCGCCTTCTTCAAGAAAATAAGCCATTATACGACTCATAAACCTTGCCCCAAAATCCTTAAATGCTAAAGATGGCCCATGGAAAAGCTCAAGCACATAGGTATTGCCATCCAGCTTAACCACTGGGGCTGGGAAATTGATAGCATCATCAACAATAGCTTTTAAATCCGTTTCTGGCATAGCATCCTGAAGGATATTCTTTGCTACTTTGAAAGCTATTTCCGGTAATGAGTACTTTTCAATGTTATTGATAAAATCCGCATCCAAAACAGGAATTTCATAAGGCATATACAAGCCTTTATCCTGCGG
This sequence comes from uncultured Pedobacter sp., assembly GCA_966211215.1. Taxonomy (GTDB): domain Bacteria; phylum Bacteroidota; class Bacteroidia; order Sphingobacteriales; family Sphingobacteriaceae; genus Desertivirga. The sequence goes on along the minus strand of CBIHNR010000043.1, from coordinate 23,266 downwards.
AAGGCTGTTGAATACAGCTTCTTTGAAATCTACAGAAGAAGCTGGATTATTTGTACTATATAGTTTCAATGGATTTACGATTTGAAAATTTACGAATTACGATTTTTCTCGAAAGTGATTAAAGTTTAATCAAGAATTACAGGTCCGTTTGCATTTACTTTAGACACATAGCCCTGGCTTCCAATACTTAAAGTTGAAAGATGCTTCTGTACTGTTGCAGTGATTCTCTCGGCTGTTTCCCTGTCACGGGTAAACGAGAACACAGAAGGGCCTGAGCCAGAGATACCAAAACTTAATGCCCCTAATCCCATTGCAATTTCACGCATTTTATGAAAATCAGGAATCAGGATAGAACGCACCGGTTCAACCAATACGTCGATCATGCTTCTGCCAATTAAATCCATATCTTTCATAAATAAGCCACTCACAAGTCCAGCCACATTTCCCCACTGAGTAACTGCATCCTTTAAAAGAACCTTACTGCGAATCATTTGCCTTGCATCCCTGGTTGGAACATCCACTTCAGGAAATACAATAGCAGTATGCAGCTCCTCCGGGTAAGGAAGTTTAATTACATCGAGAGGATTGTAACTGCGAACAAGGATAAAACCACCGAGCAATGCCGGAGCTACGTTATCAGCATGGCCAAAACCACAGGCAAGTTCCTCGCCCCGCATAGCGAAAGGCAATAACTCTTCCTGCTTAAGCGGATTATCAAGAAGCGAATTAATTGCAAAAAGCCCCGCAACAGTACTTGCCGAGCTGGAGCCTAACCCACTACCTATAGGCATTTTTTTATGAAGTTCAATTTCTACCCCGATATCTGTTCGCCCTATATGCTGTAAATACATTTGCACGCAGGCACTTGCAGTATTTTTAGATGAATCCAAAGGCAACCTGCCATCATCACCGGTAATCTTAGTGATCACAACACCAGGTTCAGCTTTCCGACGCATTATCACCTCATCGCCGGGAGCATCAACTGCCAATCCCAATACATCAAACCCGCATACCACATTAGCAACTGTCGCAGGAGCAAAAACTTTTATTGATTCTCTCATATTTGTTGTCGGAGAGTCGGAGGTCTGAAGTCCGAAGTCCGAATTAAGCGTTTTAAACTCCCCCTTCAGGGGGCTGGGGGCCTCTACGCCCCTACATTCACAATATCAGCAAATACACCAGCGGCAGTTACTTCCGCACCTGCGCCCGGGCCTTTAACCACTAGTGGGCGTTCTTTGTAACGATCTGTTGTAAATGAAATAATATTGTCACTTCCGGAAAGCATATAGAACGGATGATTTTCATCTACCATTTCCAGAGAAATAGAAGCCTCTCCATCCTCAAGTTTGCCTATATAGCGTAAAACCTTACCGCTACTTTCAGCATCATTTTTTAGCTTCTCAAAGAAATCGTTGTTTGCTTTAAGCTGTGCATAAAAATCATCAACTGATTTAGCTTCCATACAAGCTTTAGGCAAAATGGCTCCAATCTTCACATCTTCCGGCTCTAATGCATGTCCGGCATCGCGTGCAAGAATCAGCATCTTACGCATAAAGTCGGTACCACTTAGGTCGTCGCGCGGATCTGGTTCTGTATAGCCTTTTTCCTGCGCAAGCTTCACCACATCGTGGAAGGTGACGTCGCCTTTAAAGTTATTGAAAATGAATGAAATAGTTCCCGAAAGAATAGCCTCGATACGAATAACCCTGTCGCCGCTCATCATTAAATCCCTTAAGGTGCGAATGATAGGCAAGCCAGCACCTACATTAGTTTCGTAGAAAAAATCAACACCATGTTGGTGTGCTAAATCCTTAAATGTTTTGTATTGCGCGTATGAAGACGAATTTCCGATCTTATTGCAGGTAACTACAGAGATAGTTGATTTAAGGACTTCTGCATACTTCTGAATTGGATAAGGACTGGCTGTATTATCCACAAAAACTGCATTTGGCAGGTTTAGTTCCTTCATTCGTGCGATAAAGCTTTCCAAGCTTGCTTGTTCAGAAGAATCATCCAGGGTCGATTCCCAGTTCTGCAAGGATAAGCCACCTTGATCAAATATCATTTTTCGGGTATTACTAATACCAATAACATTAATCAGAATACCGTTTTGCTGCTTTAAGAATTCTCTATGCTCTTCCAACTGGCGGAAAAGTGTTTTCCCGATATTTCCAGTTCCTAAACAGAAAATATTCAGGGTCTTTTTATGGTCTGTGTAAAACGCGTCGTGCACCGCATTTAAAGCTTTTGCCAAATCGTGGCGTGAAACAATTACCGAAATATTATACTCTGATGAACCCTGTGCTATAGCACGCACATTAACACCATTTCTGCCTAAGGCATGGAAAAGTGTGCCCGAAATTCCAGGGGTTTCTTTCATATTCTCGCCCACTATAGCAAGAACAGATAACCCTTCTTCAATCACCGGGGCCTCAATTTTCTTAGCTTCTAATTCTAATTCAAACTCGTGCTCGATTAAAGTTTGGGCCCTAAGCGCGTCGGCAGGGTTAACGGCAAATGTAATGCTATGCTCTGAAGAGGATTGAGTGATTAGCACTACGTTAATCTGCTCGCGGGCAAGTAACGAGAACAAACGGCCGCTAAAACCAGCTTTACCCACCATGCCACTTCCATGGAGGTTAATAACACTAATCTCGTTGATGGAAGAAATCCCTTTAATATTATGCTCCGACTTTTTAGACTCATGGCTAATAACTGTCCCTGCAAAATCCGGCTCGAAGGTATTACGGATAACGATCGGGATTTTCTTTAAAAACGCAGGGATCATGGTTGGCGGATAGATAACCTTCGCTCCGAAATATGAAAGCTCCATCGCCTCAGTGTAAGAAAGGTCGTTCAAAGGAAATGCTTTCTTTACAATACGAGGATCAGCAGTCATCATACCATTAACATCAGTCCAAATTTCAATGGCACTAACATTTAATGCAGCTCCAATAATTGCTGCAGTATAATCGCTTCCACCACGGCCTAATGTTGTTATCTTACCTTCTTCATTACTACCGATAAAACCAGTAACAAAAACCAATTTGTCTCTATTTTCCTCGTAAAAACCACGAATCAATAAATCAGTAACTTCGGTTTGCACCTTAGCGTTGCCGAAATTACTATCAGTTTTAATCAGTTCCGAAGCATCAGCAAATACGGCATCGCCCAAATACTGGTCTGCAATTTTGCTGATCATAAAGGTTGAACAACGCTCTCCGTAGCTTAAAACCAGGTCGCGGGTACGCGGAGTAAGCTCTCTTAAGCTTGAAACGCCTTGTAATAAATCCTCAATTTGGTTAAAAAATATTTTAAGTTTCGTAAATACCGGATTCTGGCGAGGCACCTCCAATAAAGCCTTCACCGCATCAAAATGGCGGCTTTCCAACTCAGTTAAATAAGCCGAAAAATCCTCGCCAGCCGCAGCCTTATCAGCCATAGAAGCCAGTAAATTCGTCACTCCACTCATCGCAGACAACACAACTACCGGATTTCCATTTTCAGATTTTTCTCTTTGAAGGATTCCCATCAGGGTACGGATACTATCTACAGACCCTACCGATGTACCACCAAACTTTAATACTTTCATTAATACCTAAATTTTAAACAAAAGCGCCTTCCCCCTATTGGGAGGAAGGCGCTTTATGGTTTTTTTATATGTTAATTACACCAGGCACAAACTTCCTCCATTCGCATTATGCGTAATGGTAATCATCGTTGTTGTAATGGTATAAATATACTTTATCATCTTTTTTAATCGGGCGTAAAGTAAACAGTAAAATTCCATAATCACAAAAAAATTTGCGTTTTGTGATGTAATTATTAGAAAAGGATGTTGCTACCTGCGAAACTAGTTCAGACCCGCTATCCGCTATAGTTTTTATTCAGCCGCAACATATGCCCCAACACAATAAAAAGCTGCCGCTTCTATCGGGTTTAGGCTACAAGGGCAGCTCTATCGCATCACCGCTCCGGCTAAATGCCTTAATAACATGCATAAAAATGTCCTGCCATCTTCCGCACTAAAACCTCAACTCAAACAAGATTGTTAACTTTACCAGCTCATGCAGGGATTAGTTATCAAATCAACAGGAAGCTGGTATCAGGTAGCCACACCAGATGGCAATATCATTGATTGCCGTATCAAGGGAAAATTTCGCACAAAGGATATTAAGACTACCAATCCTGTTGCCGTCGGCGACCATGTAGACCTCGAACCAGAGCCAGATCAAACGACCTGTGTTATTACCAAACTCCACGACCGAAAGAACTACATCATCCGCAAATCGGTTAATCTTTCAAAACAAGCGCAAATTATAGCCGCTAATCTCGACCAGGCTTTTCTGATCGTTACTCTTGCCTCTCCGCGAACATCCTTAGGATTTATCGACCGTTTTCTGGTAACGGCCGAAGCTTACGATATTCCGGCCGGCTTAATCTTTAATAAGCTAGACCTTTTTAGTGACGAGGGTTTGGAAATCTTAGCAGAATACGAAGACATTTATGCCCGCCTTGGATACCCTTGCTTTAAAGTATCCGCTCTTGAAGGAACAAACCTTGACGAAATTGAGGCGCTGCTAAAAGATAAAGTGACCCTTTTCACCGGACACTCGGGCGTTGGAAAATCCACTTTAATCAACCGCCTTATTCCCGATATAGAGCTTAAAACAGGCAAGATATCCGACTGGAGCGATAAGGGGCAGCACACTACAACCTTTGCGGAAATGCACCAATTACCTCAAGGGGGCTACCTTATTGATACTCCTGGCATCCGGGAACTAGGAATTATCGATATCGAAAAACAGGAACTGGGCCACTTCTTTCCCGAAATGCGTGAACTGTTGAATGAATGCCGCTTTCACAATTGCCGCCATATTAACGAGCCCGGCTGTGCCGTAATGGAAGCAGTCGAACAAGGCATTATCGACCAATCCCGCTATGATAGCTATCTGAGCATCTATCATGGCAATGATACAAGGAGTTGATTTAAAGATTAGGCATATCGCAGCACATACGCTTGCTTCTTAACTGCTATTGCCCGATGCAAACGAACCTTTCTCTTTAAATTCAAAACTTGCAACTCCCCACTTAATATTATCTTGCGTCCGTTATGCGAGCGGTTTTACAACGAGTTACAGAGGCTTCCTGCACTGTAGATGGAAAAATTACAGGAGAAATTAAACAAGGCTTATTGGTGTTACTTGGAATTGAAGATGCCGATACCGAGGACGATTTGATATGGCTAGCGCAAAAGATTGCCAATATGCGCATCTTCAGTGATGAAAATGGATTGATGAATAAGTCGGTTATTGATGTCGATGGCAGAATTTTATTGATCTCCCAGTTTACTCTATTTGCTTCTACTAAAAAAGGAAATCGCCCCGGCTTTACTCGAGCTGCCAAGCCTGATACAGCAATACCTCTTTATGAAATAATGCTTGAAGAATTGGAGAGCTTAACTGGTAAAAAAACTGAAGCTGGGATTTTTGGTGCTGATATGAAGATTAGGCTATTAAATGATGGGCCGGTTACGGTGGTGGTGGATACGAAGAATAAAGAATAGGACTAAAACACGAATATTCTCGAATTAGGCAAATTAACACAAATCTAAGTGCATAATATAAGTGCCTATAAAACATTATAGATTTAATTACATGAATTAGTGAATTTTGATTATCCTTAGCTTCAAATTTAACCAAACCTGCACAATATGGCTGAAATCATTTTCAAAGAGGAATCCTACAAAGTTATCGGAGCATGTTTTGAAGTTCATAAGACTTTAGGTCATGGATTCAAAGAAATAGTATACCAGGATGCACTAGAAGTAGAATTTTCCCGTATTGGAGTTCCTTTTCAACGGGAAAGACCATTTTCAGTATTCTATAAAGAACAAAGATTAAGACATTATTTCATCGCTGATTTTGTAGCTTATGATAAAATTATTCTTGAGCTAAAAAACGGTTCATACATCGGCGAACCCTACATCAAACAAACAATGAACTATTTAAAAGCTTCCGGTTTAAAACTGGGTATAGTGATTAATTTTGGCTCTCCTTCATTAGAGTTTCAACGCATTTTGTTTTAAGGGGATTCGTGTAAATTCGCAAAATTAGTATAATTAGTGTCTCTTAATCATGACCATAGAACAAGCCCAACAACTGGTAGACAACTGGATAAACACAACCGGCGTCCGTTACTTCAATGAACTCACCAATACAGCAATCCTAATGGAAGAAGTAGGAGAAGTAGCCCGCATTATGTCGCGTAAATACGGAGAGCAATCTTTCAAAGAATCAGATAAAAAAGTTGACTTAGGGGATGAAATGGCAGACGTCCTGTTTGTATTAATCTGCTTGGCCAATCAAACCGGAATCGATCTAACAGAAGCGTTAGAAAAAAATCTCGAAAAGAAGAAAATTCGGGATGCTGATAGGCATAAAAACAATGAGAAGTTGAAGTAGAGTATAGGTTGAAGTTAGGAATCAGGAGTTAAGAGGGCTTTGCAGTCAAACCCTCCTCTCCAAACAAAAGTCTTATAACTTCACCAAAGCTTCACCATCCAAAATAGGAATGGCGGTAGTAACGTCCACATTTAAACAAAAAGCAATATCTTCCTCAATACCCAACTTTTTAAGGCGGTCGCTGTGTGAGGTTTTAGCAAGATAAGCACCTAAGTTATCTTTGGCAAGAATATATAAATCCTCAGCAGCAATAGCCGAATCGTCTAGTTTGTAATGCTCCCCTTTCAGCTGATGCACCACGGCTCCAGCAAAAACAGAATCTTCAAGATTAAATTTATTTTTCCAACCCGCACATACTAAAAGAATATTCTCATTCTGATCACGAAGCCAGTTAGAAAGGGCAGTTAAATTCAAAAATGAACCAATCACGATATGCTTCGCTTTGCGTGAAAGATGAATAGCATGGGTACCATTGGTTGTGGTTAGCACAACCGTTTTGCCAGCAACCTTTTCAGCCGTGTAAGAAAAAGGCGAATTGCCAAAATCAAAGCCCTCAACTATTTCTCCGTTCCGCTCTGCAGCAATTAAATAGCCCTTATCGGAGTAGGCAATACATTCCTCAACCTGCGATACCGGAATAATAGCATCAGCGCCGTTATCAATGCCATAACAAATGGAAGAAGTTGCCCTAAAAATATCTATAACAACAACAATGCTGTTTTCTACGTCATACAACGGAAGTAAAGCCGGCGTAAGTGCTACTTCTATTTTCTTCTTATCTGATGTTAATTGTACTACTTTCAATTCTATGCTTTATAAAAAGGGAATTTTACCACCTGTGCTTTAACCTTGTTATTACGAATACTGATAAAGATTTCTGTTCCAACTACCGCAGATTCAGGCTTTACATAACCTAATCCAATTGCTTTTTGCAATGAAGGCGATTGGGTGCCAGAAGTTACTTTACCTATGATGGTCCCTTCAGCATCAACAATCTCATAATCATGGCGTGGAATTCCTCGTTCAATCATTTCAAAACCGACTAATTTACGCTCAATGCCATTTTGTTTTTGCTGAGCTAAGCTTTTGGAATTAACAAAATCCTTCGTGAACTTTGTGATCCAACCCAAGCCAGCTTCTAAAGGAGATGTCTCATCGTTAATATCATTTCCGTATAAGCAGAAACCCATTTCCAGGCGAAGAGTATCCCGGGCACCTAATCCAATCGGCTTAATACCCAAAGGCTCTCCTGCCTTAAAAACCGCATCCCAGATATGATTAGAATGTTCAGCATCGAAATATAATTCAAAGCCACCGGCACCTGTATATCCTGTTGCTGAAATAAGAACATTGCCGATACCTGCAAATGTTCCTTTCTTGAATGAATAGTACTCCATTGAAGAAAGCTGAATATCTGTAAGGCTCTGTAAAGCTTCGGCAGCCTTCGGCCCCTGAACCGCTAAAAGCGACGTACGGTCCGAAATATTTTTCATATCAACACCATAGATATTGAATTTAGATATCCAATCCCAATCCTTCTGAATATTTGACGCATTTACAACCAGCATGTAGGTCTTTTCGTCGATGCGATAAACCAGCAAGTCGTCTACAATACCGCCATTTTCATTAGGCAAGCAAGAGTACTGCACTTTTCCGTCGACCAGCTTGGAAGCATCATTGGAAGTAACTTTCTGAATTAAGTCAAGAGCTCCTTCTCCTTTCAGGATAAATTCGCCCATGTGGCTTACATCGAAAACGCCCACACTCTTTCTAACAGTATTATGCTCTGCATTAATGCCTTCGTATTGAACCGGCATATTGTATCCGGCAAAAGGAACCATTTTAGCGCCTAAAGAAATATGTTTTTCTGTTAATGCAGTATTCTTCATGAAAGGAGTTTTAAGGAATTCCGTAATAGGTGGCAAAAGTAAAAATAAACCGCACGAATTATACTAATTTTAAGCAATTAGCTTCGCGGCGTAAAGCCAAAAATCAGAGCAATTCCTGGCCATCCAGCTCTTCTTCCTCTTGTGTAAATAAATCTAACTGTGGATCTGTCACTCGGAAAGTACGCCTGTGGTATGGAGAAAAACCATGTTTTAGAACTGCATTACGATGTTTAACGGTTGGATAGCCTTTGTTGCTTCCCCAATCGTATTCTGGATGCTGGTCCGCAATGTTCCGCATAAAGTCATCCCGATAGGTTTTAGCTAAGATGGATGCAGCTGCTATAGAATAATATTTTCCGTCACCCTGTACAATGCAAGCATGCGGTACTTCCTGGTATTTTTTAAAACGATTTCCGTCTATAAGAATAAATCCTGGCTGCACAGAAAGCATATCCAAGGCACGGTGCATTGCAAGAAAAGATGCATTAAGAATGTTGATTCTATCAATCTCTTCGTGATCGACGTGGGCAACGGCATAGGCAATTGCTTTCTTTTCGATCATTTTGCGCAAGCTGTATCTATCTTCTTCCTTTAATTGCTTCGAATCGGTAAGTAACTTATGTTTAAAGTTTTTGGGAAGTATTACCGCAGCAGCAAAAACCGGCCCCGCAAGGCAGCCTCTTCCGGCTTCATCACATCCTGCCTCTACAAATTCATCCTGATAAAACGGGGAAAGCATTGCTAAAAATCAAATAGTTAAGGGCAATAGCATTATCGAAAAGCTGCCGGATCAAAATTAAGGGATTTACCCAGATTAGAAAACTCAGTTTTTAAACACTAATGCACCTTTAATGTTAACAAAGTGATGTCGTCAGAGTTCATTTTGGCATTATAATTAGCCTGAATATCAGTGAGGATATTATTGTTTATCTCGTCTACGTGAAGCGTTTTGTGCAATTCTAACAGTTCCACCAGCTGGTCTTCCATTATAAACACTTCTTCGTCGGGGCTTTCGATTAAGCCATCGGTGTAGTTAAATATCAGGGCATTTTGAGGCACAATCAATTGCCCCGTATTTACAAAAGGTAACTCATCAAAAATACCCAGCATGGTAGTCCCTTCTTTCAAAAACCTCACCGAATGGTCCGATACAATTATCGGTGAGTTATGCCCTGCATTAACAAATTCCATCTCACGGGTTTGCTCATTATATCTGCCCAAAAACATAGTGATAAAACGTTCGCCTTTGGTGTTGCTGGTAACCAGGTCGTTTAACTTACGGATTACCTTTTCAAGGTCACGCTCTACCGAAGCCCAGGCACGTAGGCTTGCCTGCAGATTCGCCATAAGTAAAGCTGCGGACACCCCTTTCCCGGAAACATCGGCGATGCACCATATAAATTCATGGTCGCTAAGCCGGATAAAATCGAAATAATCGCCGCCTATGTTTTCGTGTGGCAAATAAGTAGCTGAAATTTCATATGCTTTGCTTTTCGGCAGGCGTAACGGCACCAACATACTTTGCACTTCGCTAGCCAGTTCCATATCACGTTGCATGCGTTCACGCTGCACACGCTCTTTAAATAATTTCTTATTCTCCAGCGCCACAATAATGATATTAATAAGCGTCTGTATAAAGTTCAATTCGTGGCTTAGAAGTTCTGGCCGCGTATTAAAATCTCCGATCAGCACAAATGCCAGGGTATTGTTCTTATGCCTTACTGGTACATAAAAATCATATTTATTTAGGATGTCGTCAGTATGGGTATTTAAGGAGGTGATAGATTTTATAGGCTCGAGAATTGGGCAGATAGAGAGAAGGGCTTTGGAGGACTCCATCTCGCCGCCGTATCTTGAGACGCAGGCAAATTGGTCATTATCCTTAATCAGCATGCGCATTTTTCCCACATTCAAATTTACACGCAGAATAACTTCCAACATTTCAAACAACACAGAGGCTGCGCTATTTTTGTTGATGGCAAGTGTTACCTCCAAAAGTGCATTCAACTCAGCCTGCCGTTTAAGCAGCAGCTGTATCAAATCATTTTCTTCGGCCTCTCTATCAGAACTTCTGCTTGTTATCAAAATGGGTTGTATAATCTATTTAATAAATTGCCAAGTAACAAATTTACATTAACGCCTCAAAATATATTTTAGATTAGTTAAGCTTTGTTTATCGTACCAGGCGGCCTTTCCAAACGTATTTTCCAGAATTGCCGGCAATGCCAATATAAACTATATAAAAAACGTGAATGACGGTTAATACCGGAAGATAGCTCAATAATTCCTTCCTTCTTGCAAATTGTGTTATAGTACTTAAAAAAGCAAATTCTGCAATAAATTTCAGCAAAAAAATCAACAAAAGAACAAGGAAATAACTTGAATTAAAAAAGCTTAAAACCATGTTTAAAAGTATTAGAATGTTGAAGAGCCAAATAACCACCCCTAGAGCCACTATTCGTTTATCTTTATATCGGGTACTTTTAGAGGCCCATCGCTTTCTCTGCCGAATAAACTCAGTCAAATTTGGCTTGGCATCGGTATAAACCATAGCCAACTTTGATTTACAGAAGCCGATACCGTCGGGATATTTAGATGCAACCTTATGAAGAAATAATTCATCGTCGCCAGATGCCAGGTCGTCAATCCCTTGAAAGCCCTTCAGTTCAAGGAAAACATCCTTTCTATAGGCAAGGTTTGCGCCATTACAGGTTGAGGGCTTTTTATTCCCGATCGAAGACGCGCCTAAGCCAATTAAATACAAAAACTCGAGGGTTTGCAGCCTTTCGAAAAAACTCTTTTCCTTAGTATAAGATACCGGCGATGAAACCAGCTTACTGTTGTATTTTTCAAAATAAGCTACAATAGTGCGCAGCCATTCAGAACCCATCCTGCAATCCGCATCAGTCGTAATAATTACGTCGCCTTTTGCCACCTTAATCGCCTCAGTTATTGCTTTCTTTTTATAGGAATTGAGTGCTTTGTTTTCGTTCAACTTAATAAGCTTAACACCCTTATTACCGTACCACTCCACAATATTGGCTGTACGGTCGGTAGAATGGTCGTCGACTACAATTAGCTCTACTAAACCCAGTGGATAATTTTGCTTTAAGATATCTTCTATAGTAAAAGCAATCTTTTCCTCCTCATTGCGAGCTGCGATTAAGATGCTTACAGATGTTGATGGCATGTCTGTTCCTGGAGAAAAATGTGGAATTCTTTTCCATCCTTTTTTGAAATAAAAAACAGCCGCTATATAACAAAGGGTTAAGCTTACTGATAGAAAACTAATTACGATTAATGCCAAAGAAATTGAGTTTAAACACGAATGCCGATCCTAAAATAGCAGGAATGATAAGATTAACCAACCATATCATTGCTGTAGCTGCTATTATTGCCACATCCTGATGAGTTATATAACTAAAAAAATAACTTGCCGTTAGGGTTCTGATACCCACATCCAGCAGGTCCAGAGAGGGCAAGGCAGATTGAATGAAAAACAAAATAAATACCATCATTGCCATTTCAAAGATCGGCATCTGCGGTATTAACATGTGTATTAATACACAGTACTGCGAGGTAAATACGATAAACCTGGCAAGGCATAATAGAAACACTTTTAGCAGCCCAGGCTTATCATAGCGTGATAAAACCCTAAAGAACCTTTTAAAACGATTCAAAAACGGAATTCTTCCCAACAACCCAAGCAACCATGCAATATTAAAGTAGAATAAGGCGAAAAAAGCAATAAATATGCAGGCGAGGGCAACAATTCCTATTTTATAGCCAGAATGTAAATTAAGAAAAACCAAAGCAAACCAAACCAGGGCAATCGAACCTAAAATATTGGTAATAACCATTTGTCCAACAGAGCCTATCCCCATAGCTACCAGCCCTAAAACCCGTCTGCTGGGAGATAAAAAAAATACCCGGCCACCATACTCACCAATTCGGTTTGGGGTAAACACGGCCAGCGTCAACCCACAAAATACAGATTCAATGGCTGTCCATAAATTTATTCGCTGAACGTTTTTAACGAGAAACCGCCATTTTACGGCTTCTATAAGCCAATTCACCAGCATTAAAGCAATTACAACACCAATAGTAATATAAGCTTCCTGCGCAGGAATGCTTTTAATTAGGTTGTTAAAATTTTTAAGGTTGTTATTATTGGTTAGTTTATAGGCAATAAATACTGCGGCAAGTATTAAAATAATTGCTTTTAGTAAAATGCTAAGAACTTTTTTCTCCCTGATGCCCAACCTTGTTTTTTGTACAATGTTACGCAAAACAATTAATGTTGGCGTAAATGGCATTTGAACTTTAAAAAAACGTATTATTGTTTGGAATGCTAAAAGAAAAATCGACGGAGCGGATAATATTGGGAATTGATCCAGGCACCGCAGTTATGGGTTATGGATTGGTGAAAGAAGTTAATAAAAAGACTGAAATGGTTTGCCTGGGTGTAGTTAAGCTCGACCACCTGGATGGCCATCCGCTGAAGTTGAAACATATCTTTGAAAAGACAGTAGCACTTATAGACGAGTACAATCCAGATTGCCTGGCCATTGAAGCACCCTTTTATGGGAAAAACATACAAGTTATGCTGAAGTTAGGAAGGGCACAAGGAGTTGCCATGGCTGCTGCCTTATCCCGAAGCCTTCCAATTTTTGAGTATTCTCCAAGAAAAATCAAACAATCTATTACAGGGAACGGCAATGCCACCAAAGAGCAAGTTGCTGCAATGTTGCAAACGCTGCTGAAATTTACTGAAACCCCTCAGTTTCTTGATGCTACCGATGGTTTGGCCGTGGCCGTTTGCCATTCATTTCAGCGTATTAGCAGCAACGGGACCTCAGGGAAAAGTTATTCAGGCTGGGATGCTTTTGTTAAGGACAATCATAAAAGGATAGCCCCTTCAGCTCCTTTAAAAAGAAGCTAAAGGACTATTTCTCTTGCAATTTTTTCTGCGGTATGTTTTAGCTCGTCCTGGCTAAGGCGAAGTTTAGGCCTCGAAAAATTCATATCATCAACCTGATTTATCGGAATAAGGTGGATATGAGCATGAGCCACTTCCAAGCCAATAACGGTGATTCCGATTCGTTTGCACTCAATGGCTTTCCTTTGACCGGCCGCTACCTTCTTAGCAAAAGCATTTAAGCCAAGATAAGTTTCATCATCCAGGTCGAAAATATAATCAACTTCTTTTTTGGGGATTACCAGCACGTGGCCGACGGCAAGCGGGCTGATGTCCAAAAATGCAAGATAATTATCATCCTCGGCTACTTTATGTGCCGGAATTTCTCCTGCAACGATTCTCGAAAAGATAGATGCCATAGTGTTGTAGATTAAAAGGTAGGTAGAAAACCTGAGTTTTAGTATCAGGTTTATCTGGAAATTTCAAGTATTTCGAATTCGATATTGCCTGCCGGAACTGCAATCTCTGCCTTTTCGCCTACGGATTTACCTAAAAGGCCTTTAGCAATAGGTGATTTAACTGATATTTTACCTGATTTCAAATCAGCTTCCGTTTCAGAAACTAATTGGTAGGTCATTGTAGCGCCGTTTTTTGTATTTTTTATTTTAACAATTGAAAGCGCCAAAACTTTTGATGTATCTAATTTAGATTCGTCGATTAAACGGGCGTGTGCCAGCGTATCTTCGAGTTTTGCAATCTTTGTTTCGTGATGCCCTTGCGCTTCCTTAGCAGCATCGTATTCGGCATTCTCCGACAAATCGCCTTTATCGCGGGCTTCGGCTATTGCTTTTGCTATTTGCGCCCTGCCCTCTGTTTTTAAGAAATGTAATTCTTCTTTAAGTTTTTCTAATCCGTCTTTAGTATAATAGGTTACCTCTGCCATAACGCACGTTTTATTCAAGTTGTATAAAAAACAAACAAGACTACACCTGCCTTATGCCGATATAGTCTTGCTTGTAGAATTACGAAGATATATTTACTGCCTTATAAAAGCAAATTTAGTTAATACTCTCAAATTCTTTGCCAAACACGTTGCAGCAAACCGCTGTATTTGAATGGATTTTATTTAAACGTAGAATTCTGGGAAGAATTGCTTTGCCTGCTAAAAACAATCTTTTACAAGTGGTCAGGACGTTTGAATAATAAAATCTGCAAGATCTTTGATAGGATTAGATAATACCTTTCCCAGCCTTATTTTATGCAATGTGCAAACTTCTTCCAATACATCTTTGAAATAGAATGCAACCGAACCAACAAAGTGGCAGGGATAAGACTGGTGCTGATGATAGGGAAGCAAATGCGTTTTAATGAAAGTATCTAATCCTTCAAACAGCATTTCCTCCACAAAAGACTCCTGGCGGTACTTACTCAAAAATTTAGAGAAAGAGGCGATATAAAAATTGGAATGCGCCTCCTGGTAAACATTTTTAATAACGATATCTTTAGTAATACCATATTCCTTTTTAAATGACCGATGGAGATGGGGTGGCATAAGGTTATACAGATAGGAGGTGATTAATTTTTTCCCGAAATAAGCTCCGGAACCTTCATCGCCAAGCACGTAGCCCAAGCCATGTACGCCTTCCTGTACATTCTGCCCATCATAAAAGGCAACATTTGACGAGGTCCCCAGAATACAGGTAAACCCCTTACTATTGCCACAGGTAGCATATGCAGACCCTAATGCATCGTTTTCTACGCTGATGTATGCCTTTGAAAAAATCTTGGAAAGCCCATTAGACATAATTTCCCTTTTGTCGGGTGTCGAACAGCCTTCTCCAAAAAAATAGACCTCTTTTATTCGTGAATTGTACTCCTGGATTTCGGGGTAATTGGATAGCACCTTACATATTTCTTTATCATTAAAAAAATATGGATTAACTCCCCTGGTTGAAAACTCCAGGGATTCAGTGGTATCGAACTTTAAAATCCAGTCTGTTTTTGTAGAACCGCTATCAGCGACTAAAATCATTCTTTTATCTCGTCGAGAACCCTAACTGTAAGAGGTTTACCGATGAATTTCGTTACAAGGTTGTTTCCTTCAACACGTCTAAGGTCACTTGGGTCTAAAGAGGATGAGAGCACATAAATTTTTAATTCATGCCCATCATCTCCGCTACTAATCTCCCTTAATTTTTGAAGGAACTCAAAGCCGTTCATTTCTGGCATACGAATATCCAGGAAGATAATTTCCGGCAAAGCCTGCTTGTCAAAACACTTGTTCAAATAGTCAATTGCTCTAACAGGGGAATCCATGACAATAACATCATCTGCGAACTGACTATTTTCCAATATCTTACGATTGATAAGATTATCAATATAACTATCGTCAATAAGTAAAACAGATTTATATTTTGAATCCCTCATAATTGCCCTTCGATTTCATCCTTGAAAACTTGTACGGTGAAACGTTGTTAAGGTTGTATAATTTTTTTTCAAAAATACAAAAACTGTATTAATTATTTAAACTTAGGTTACCAGAAATCTCTTTTAAGGTTATTTCTGCCAATTTTGCCTGGTAAAGGGCGTTACTGTATCTAACGGTTGCGTTGATATAGTTTAGCTGAGCATCACGGATTTCCATCTGCGATATGCTGCCCAAGCGGTACTTTGCCAATGTGATATCGAGGTTTTGTGTAGCAATTTTTGTATTGCTTTCTTCAAGCTTCAATAAGCCTAAATTTGTTTGGTAAGTTTGATAGGCCGTGGCCAGCTGGGCCGTAACACTCTGATTAATCCGCTGATAATCAAGCTGAGCAGTTTCGATATTTATTGCAGCATTCCTCTCATTTCGTTTTTGAAGAAACCCATTAAAGATATTTATCGACGCTGTTATACCGTAGTTAAGGCCATTAGATGTATTTAATGTAGAAAACCCTAATGCTGATTTTGAACGACTAAAGTTATAGCCGCTTGTGAGGCCTATTACCGGATAACGATTCGCTTTTACCTGCTTCAAATCCAGTTCGGCTATCCGTTTACTAACTAAGGCTGCTCGCAGTGTGGGATTTTGTGATAACGCGGACTGAATCAAACTATTAAATACCAAGCCGCTATCTATTTGGAAACTATTTTCTACAACATAATCTAAGGTTATGTCTCTGCCCATTATTTCATTTAAGCCAATTTTAGTATTCCTGTAAAGCTCCTGCTGTTTTAATAGATTGGTGGTATCTGTATTATAGTCCACCTGAGCATTTAATAATTCCAACTTAGCCGACTTACCAATCTCAAACCTATTTTTAGCAGTTTGCACCCTGAAACGCGAAATGGCTACGGCAGTATCATATGCTTTTAATTGCTGTTGTTGTTGCACGAGGTTGTAGTAATTGGTTATAACATCGCCTACTCTTGTTAGTATGGAGAGCTGTAAGTTGGCATCACCCAATTTCTGTAATTCCTTGAGCGCATCATAACGGGCAAACATACCAAAACCGTCAAAGACAGTCCAGTTTAGGCTAACTCCATAATTCAGGTTCGAACCTCGAGCATTAGTTCGTTCTGTTACTTCGCCTGTCGAACGCGTCTGTGAAGTGTTTTGAAGAGTATTGTTATTAATAAGATTTCCCTCAACTGTAGGAATCATACCCGCATTTGCCCTGCTAACGTTGTTTTCGGCAATTGCAACATCATTTTTGGCAATTCTTATGTCGAAATTATTCTCTAGGGTAATCCGCACAGCTTCATTTAAGGTTAAGAGCTGCTGTGCCTGCATCTCTTTTGTGAAAAACATTAAGGCCAAAAATGGAACAATGCTTTTAAGACATACGCTCAGGCCCTTGTAATGCTTCAAATACATGGGCGGGGTTTTTTGGTTAATCGTTGCTAGCATTAATGAAAATGAACAGGTGTTAACTCGGTTTTTTCTAATTCATCAATATTATCAAACTCGGGGCGGTGCTTACGTTCACGGGACCACATGGAGTAAATTCCTGGAATTACAAAGAGCGTAAGTACTAGCGAAAAGATTGTTCCTCCTACAATTACTATCCCCATGCCCATACGGCTTTGTGCTGCAGCACCCAGGGCTAAAGCAATTGGCAATGCGCCTAGTGCAATGGCTAAGCTGGTCATGAGAATTGGACGGAGGCGAGCTTCAGCTGCCTCTATTATGGCTTGCATTTTTGGTTTGCCTTGCTCTCGCAATTGGTTGGCAAACTCCACAATCAATATCCCATTTTTGGTTACCAGTCCTATAAGCATAATCGTCCCAATTTGGCTGAAGATATTCCAGGTTTGGCCAAACAGCCACAGAGAAAGCATTGCCCCAGCCACCGCCATAGGCACTGTTAAGATGATAATCAACGGATCGATAAAACTTTCGAACTGGGCAGCAAGGATCAGGTATATTAACAATAAGGCAAGTCCGAATGCAAAGGCTGTGTTCGAGCTACTTTCAACAAAGTCGCGGGACTCGCCGCTTAAATCGGTAGTGAATGTATCATCTAACACTTTTGCGGCAATCCGATCCATCGCTTCAATACCATCACTGATACTCTTGCCAGGCGCCAAGCCTGCAGATACTGTTGCGGATAAATACCTGTTATTATGGTATAACTGCGGGGGACTGCTTCGCTCCTGGATTTTAACCAGGTTATCCAATTGGATTAATTCTCCGGTATTGCTTCTCACATACAAAGAAGTAAGGTCCATGGGGTCATCGCGGTCTGCCCGGTCAAACTGGCCCATAACCTGGTATTGGCGGCCATTCATAATAAAATAACCAAAACGTTGCCCGCTTAATGACAGTTGCAGGGTTTGAGCCACATCTATAACCGAAACACCTAGGCTCTGCGCTTTTTCACGGTCAATCGTAATGTTGATTTCCGGTTTATTGAATTTGAGATTTACATCAGCCCCAGAGAATGTTGGGTCGTTGTTCACCTCGTCCATAAACTGGGGGATCTTTTCTTCCAGCTTTTTAAAATTAGGTGCCTGGATAATGTATTGAATTGGTAAGCCTCCACGGCGATTTACCGAAATTGTAGGCTGCTGAGTAACCCTAACCTGGGCTACGCTGTACTTTCTTGTTGCTTTAGTAAGATAATCAGCCACCTCCTTTTGAGAACGCTCCCTTTCGCCCGGGGGCTTTAATGCCAACCGCATCATTCCATTATTAACACTTCCAGCGCCACCGAAATTAGGCGAAGTAATTACCAGATTTACCGCTTTTTCGGGCACAGAGTCATTCACCAACTGAATAAGCTCATTCATAAACCTGTCGGTATATTCATAGGAAGAGCCTTCGGGGGCAGTTACCTGTAATCGGAGCATACTCCTGTCATCATAAGGAGCCGTTTCTTTTACTAATATTTTGAAAAATAAGACAATCAAGCCAAGGCAAACCAGTACAATGGGGAAACTCAACCATCTATGTTGCATAAAGCTGGTTAATAATTCAGCATAACCTTTATTCATTTTTTGGAAATAAGGTTCGGTAAGTTCATAGAACCTGGAATGCTTGTGTACTCCACCTTTCATCAAATAGGCATTCAGCATTGGTGTTAGAGTAAGGGACACGAAAGCAGAAATCAATACGGCAGCCCCGATTACAACACCAAACTCACGGAACAAGCGCCCAACAAATCCTTCTAAAAATATCACTGGGAGGAATACCGCCGCAAGGGTAATGGAAATGGAAATCACTGCCATGAAGATTTCGTTGGACCCTTTAATTGCTGCTTCGACAGGCGACATGCCTTCTTCTACCTTTTTATAAATATTCTCTGTTACAACGATACCATCGTCAACCACAAGGCCAGTTGCCAGCACTATGGCCAAAAGTGTTAAGACGTTAACCGAGAATCCCGCCAGGTACATGATAAAAAATGTGGCAATAAGCGAAACCGGAATGTCTATCAAAGGCCGAAATGCAATTCCCCAATCGCGGAAGAAAAGGTATATAATAAGAATTACCAGGATGAGCGCAATCAGGATAGTTTCGGCAACCTCGGTTACTGATTTCTTGATGAATAGCGTGTTGTCCATTGCTATGTCCAACTGCATATCCTTTGGCAGTTCGGCTTTAAGCTTATCAAACTGAGTATAAAACTTTTCCGCAATTTCCAGATAGTTGGTTCCCGGTTGCGGAATAATTGCGAGGCCCACCATTGGCTGGCCGGATTCGCTCATTTTAGTTTCCAGGTTTTCAGGGCCAAGCTCAGCGTTTCCTACATCACTAAAACGAATGATATTATCCCCATCAGATTTAACAATGAGGCCGTTGAACTGATCTTGAGTTGAAAGATTGCCCAGAGTTTTTACAATTAACTCGGTATTTGACCCACTTACTTTCCCCGAAGGCAGTTCGACGTTTTGCTGGTTTAACGCCTCTCTAACATCTGCGACGGTAAGTCCGTAGGAAGCAAGTTTAACAGGATCGAGCCAGAGGCGCATGGCGTATCTTTTTTGACCCCAGATCTGAATACTACTTACGCCTGGGATGGTTTGCAGCCGCTGGGAAATAACATTTTCGGCATAATCACTTAATTGCAACTGGTCGCGGGTGCTGCTTCGAACCGTCATCGTTATTATAGGCTCAGAATCGGCATCCGCTTTGGAAACTACCGGAGGAGCATCAATATCTTGCGGAAGGCTTCGAACCGCTTGTGACACTTTATCACGAACGTCGTTGGCAGCCTCTTCGAGATTTTTAGTCAGATTAAACTCTATATTGATATTGCTGCTTCCCTGGTTACTGATAGATGAAATATTTCGAACTCCATCTATCGAGTTAATTGCCTTTTCGAGCGGTTCGGTTATTTGTGATTCGATAATATCTGCATTAGCACCGGCGTAATTGGTACGCACTGATACTATGGCCGGGTCAATAGATGGATATTCCCTGATACCAAGAAAGGTGTAGCCAATAACCCCAAATAAGATCAACATCAGGTTGATTACAATGGTAAATACCGGCCTCTTTATACTGGTGGTTGATAAACTCATGGTTATTTCTATCTATTTTTCTTACCTGTATTCACTTTAACCGGAACTCCATTTTTTAAGGACATTACCCCGGTTGTAAGCACAGTATCGCCAGCGTTTAAGCCCGAAGCAATCAAGATTTCCTTTTCCGTGCGGGTTGATGTTTCCACGATCACTTCTTTAGCTTTTCCGCTATCGGTTACAAAAACCTTTTTACCCTCCTGCACGGGCACTATAGCTTCAGTTGGTATTAAAATGGCGTCGGTTATTGTGGATAGAGGCAATTGTATATTTACAAACGAGCCCGGAATCAGTACGCCGCCCGGGTTGTCTGCCCTTGCCCTTAATTGTAGAGTACGGGTACTTGCTTCGATATTGGGCTCAATAGCATATACTTTTGCCTGAAATTTTTGTGATGAACCAGCAATGGTAAATGAAACCTGCGTATTTACCTTCACTCTGCTTGAGTATTTCTCGGGCACTGAAAATGTTATTTTTACCTGACTAATACTGACCAGATTAGCCACTGCTGTTGTTGGAGTTAAATATTCGCCAACAGAGATTGACCGTAACCCAATTTTACCGCTAAAAGGGGCAGAAACCACCGTTTTAGCCAATTGTGCCCGAATAAGCTGGGTTTGTGACCTTGCTGTTCTGAAATCGGCAGATGCAATATCGTACTCCTCTTTGCTAATGGCTTCCTTCTCTAGAAGCAACTTTGCTCTACGCTCGTTTTCTCCAGCTAAATTTTGTTTGGTAATTGCCTGGGCCAGCTGCGCTCTTAATTCGGAATCATCTATCTTGAGTAACATCTGGCCTTTTTTCACGTGGCTACCTTCTTTAAAAAATATACCTCTTACCAGGCCAGAAACCTCCGAGCGAATTTGTACTTGTTCATTGGGGTCGATCGAACCGGTCACACTGAGTGTATTTTCGAAATTACTGGTTTTCACTACAATTCCATTAACCCGAACAGGCCCTTTACCCGGACCGCCGCCCGACTTGTTTCCTCCACCTCCGGCCTGGCCAGATTCGTCTTTTTTCTTATTTTTAACAATACGGTAAACAATCAATGAGCCAAATGCTATAATCAGTACAGCATAAATGACATGTTTCAATTTCATATATGAGTTTAAGCGCTTTCTTGTGTGTTTTGTTTAGCTTTTAAACCAGGCTAATCCTCTATAGGAGAGATAAATCAGCCTCAAAAAATCCATAATTCTAAAAAGAAGCTCTTTTGAATTTAGAATTATCAATTTTGCAACATTACATCTTTAAACCGATTTATCAACGAAGCCTATGTCTTTTTCTGATGAAAATTTGAGCTTTGGGTTTATTCTGTTATATAAATGTTACAAAGAAGCAGTAGCATAAAGCATCCCTACAAAACATAGCAGAGATTTGGGATATTAAAAAAGCATAAACTTAATTGCCTAACTATTATTTATTTCCCTATAAAACCATTTGCTATAAAAATTATTTTTGAACCATGTTTAACACACACTTCCTTTTAATTAACTTTTTCTGTAGCATTTTTTTTATGGCCATAAATTCCGGGGAAACACAAGCGAAAACTTCTATCACCTATCATATTAGCTTTTCAGAACCACAAGCCCACTACGTTGATGTGCAGATGAATGTATCGGCACAGCCAAAAGATTATATAGACCTAAAAATGCCGGTTTGGGCGCCAGGCTCCTACCTGGTAAGAGAATTTGCCAAAAATGTGGAAGCGTTTTCTGCAACGACTTCAAATTCTATTTTGCCTTTCACTAAAATTAATAAGAACACATGGCGAATAACTAAAACGCGAGGCGCCGACGTGCAGATTAATTATCGCATCTATGCTTTTGAGCTTTCTGTTCGAACAAGCTTTGTTGACGCCTCGCATGCTTTTTTATCTCCCAGCGGGATATTTATGTATGTGGATGGACTATTAGATAACCCTGCAACGGTTAAAATTGAGCCAATTAAAGGATGGCATAAAATCTCGACGGGTTTGGAGCCGGTACGAGCGAAAGAGAATACATTTTTTGCGCCAGATTTCGACACTTTATATGATTGCCCCATCGAAGTTGGCAATCAGGATGTATTTGAATTTACGGCTGCCGGCGTTAAGCACGAGTTTGCAATGTATGGAGGCGGAAATTATGATAAAGCAAAGCTGATTAATGACGTCAGCAAAATAATAGAACGAGAAACTGCAATTTTTGGCGAAAACCCCAACAAGCGTTATGTTTTTATTGTCCACCACACAATGGCTGGTGGCGGGGGGCTAGAGCATCTTAATTCCACGGTTCTTGGAGCTAAACGCTTTGGCTATTCGGATGAGACCTCTTATAAGAGCTTTTTAGGGCTTGTAGCCCATGAGTATTTTCACTTGTGGAATGTTAAACGCCTGCGGCCAAAAGCTTTAGGCCCCTTTAATTATGATGCAGAAAACTACACTACGGATTTGTGGATTTCTGAAGGGTTTACAGCCTATTATGATAATCTCTTTTTAAGAAGGGCTGGAATTTATTCCCCTGAAAAATACTTCGAAATACTTAATACGGATATCAACACCGTTGAAAATCAGCCTGGAAACAGTATACAGCCGGTTAGCGAGGCGAGTTTCGATGCCTGGATTAAGTATTACCGCCCAACCGAAAACTCAAAAAATTCTACCATTTCGTACTATGACAAAGGCGCTTTATTAGCCATGATTATTGACCTTGAAATTTTGGGGGCGACTCAGGGCGCTAAAGGCTTAGATGACGTGATGAAGGCCATGTACGATGAATACTATAAAAAGAAAAAACGTGGCTTTACTGATGCTGAGTTTAAAGCAACCGCCGAACGCATTGCCGGGAAGCCTTTGGATGATATTTATTCAAGATATGTAAATGGCACGGAACCAATTAAGTATAACAATTATTTAGGGCATGCAGGGGTGTATTTGCATAATGAAAATGCCGGCAAGCTCATCCCTTACCTCGGCATAAACACTGCTGGAAAAGATGGGAAAC
>CBIHNR010000042.1:0-31759 GCA_966211215.1 uncultured Pedobacter sp. | reverse complement strand
ATCTTAATGAGCGTCGTAAATAACAACTTTCTCAAAAAATCTTCTAAACTGGTCTAAGAAAGCTTTATGTACAGGGTGAACTTGATAAACATCATGGCCTGCCAAATCCTCAAAAATTGTAAGCAGAGAGAATGTGTAAGTAGTGTCAACCACCGGGCGGCTAATTGGTGCCGGTGTACCTATGTAAATAGATTTGATAGTTTCAACAGCTGTCAGAGATTCTAAACCTTTTTTAAAGGCGTGTTTCTCTTCTTCTGTGGTATCAGGCCTTAGCCAGAATAATACGTGATGGGTAAGCATGTTTTAATATTTGTGAAAGCCGCAAATATATGCATTGCTGTAATAATCGTAGAATTTAGTCTGATCAGGACTGTCCTCCGCTGGCCATAGCCGTTAACCTAAGCGTATTGTTCATTGAAAAACAGCTCTTTGACTTAAAAACTGAGGTTGATCAGGACTGTCCTCCGCTGGTCCAAAGGACTCCTGCGGAGCGGAGGTGCCGATAGGCGGAGGTGGTTAATGCGCTTAACAATAACATATCGCATATTCCTCCCCCTACCCCCTCCAGAGGGGGACACTAAGCGCCTTATCCTTTATAGCGCTTTATTTCAACGAATTAACCAAAATAAACAACCTTAGGTTAACGGCTATGTCCGCTGGCGGAGGTGCCGAAGGCGGAGGTGGTTTAATACACTGAATTAACACACATCGCTTGTTTCCTCCCCTTACCTCCCTTCTCCAAGCGTTTTAAAAGCGTTTTCCCTGCTGTTCCTTCTTAATGTAGTTCTTTACCAAGCGGTTCGAAACTGAGCGAGATACCTTCCTTGCCAACCGGTGCTAACAGATACAGGAAGGTGAATAAGAAAATAAAAGTTTGTGTTCCGCTTTTATAGTCGGCTATCTCTTTGACTGAATAGGGTGAAAGCCCTGCATTTAATAAATCCCAAAGGTCGTCCCGAAATTGAGCTAAGTCGATCTGCTGAAAAAGTTCTCTGCATGCCCTGGCGAAAGTACCGGTATGGCCATTCTCGCTTGTTCCTATAAGCCAAGCCGCTTCTACGGCCCTTATTACTTCTCCATAAAATCGTAATAAGGCAGAAGGCGATCCTAACTGCCAAATCGTATTCGAAAATGCGCTTTTTATCCACTCTGTCAGTAATGTATCCCAGGAGGGCATAGCATATGTGTCATAAAACTCAAGGATCACTTTTTGAGGCGACAGCTTTTCTGCATCACTAAGATTGTAGGGCTGGTAGTCCAAAGTGGTGTGATGTTTATAGGCCATTGAATTATTTTAAAATACTTCAAAAATACAATAAATTAATGTATTAGGTTAATTTAAAGCTTTAAAAGATTAATATATTAATAGAATAGATTAATTGTGATTTGACTGGTATTTTTTTACTATCTGTAAATTGTCCAAGCATTCAACTTTGGGGTTGTATTCATGGATTATAATAGAATTAAGGCTGTATTAGCAGAGAAAAAAAAGACCAATTTATGGTTGGCAGAAAAGCTTCAAAAGACGGCTCAGTCAGTGTCTAAATGGTGCACAAACCAATCACAGCCGTCTGTGGAAACCCTGTTTTCGATTGCAGAAATCTTAGACGTAGATGTGCGTGAGCTGTTAGTTAGTACAAAGAAGAGCTAATTTAATACAGCAAAGAAAGCCCGTACTGTCTGCATTCAACTTTTGGCTTGCATTCATGGATTACAATAGAATTAAAGTAGTACTAGCGGAAAACAAGAAGACTAATGTCTGGCTAGCAGAAAAGCTTAATAAAAACGCTCAATCGGTTTCTAAATGGTGTACCAATCAGTCGCAACCCTCTCTGGAAACCTTGTTTTCGATCGCGGAAGTTTTAGATGTAGATGTGCGTGAGTTAATAATTAGTACTAAGAAGAGCTAATTTTTAGGGCAAAAAAATGCCCTGCAGATCCTCACCTACAGGGCTAACCTAAACCTTATCACAATTGATGTGAAGTGTCAAATATAAATATCTTTTCTGGTTTTCAAAATATTTGATTCATGCAACTTTCAAAAGGTTGCAGAATAACCACAGTGAATGCCGTGCATAACACAAAGGATTAATGTGGTTAAGTTAAGGCACTGGCCGGGAGACGATGGTTTGTGTTCTAACAAACCGCTTAACTTAGGGACATTTCAGCAGAGTAGGGGCCGGCTCTATTTCCAATATGAATAATTCCACTCTTCGTAGCCTGGGTAATGGATACCATCCAATTCTAAATCCATCAACTGTTTAGCTGGTAATCCGAGCTTGTTGTACGTAAAAGTATAGGATGCTGCTCTTTGTCTTGTTACTTCGATTAAGTTTCCTTTACTGTCATACTTGTAGCTTATCGTACCTTCATTTAACTCAAGATCAATAGCCTCAATCTTTTTAATGACTTTGCCGAGGCTGTCATACTCGATTGTTTTGTCTGAGATAATTGTACCTTGGGCAGGAGTGGGACCTTGATAAGATGTTTCTATAACACGGGCTGTTTTTCCAGTTCCATCCAAAAGATATTCAATTTTATTACTAAGAATTTTGTGCGAGTTTGGATGATGTTGATAGTTAAGCTTTTTGATCAGCCTGCCCTGTCCGTTATATTCATATTCGCAGGTAACAGAAGTTGAACTTAAGGAGTCTTTAACTAACAAATTTCCCTGGTACGTCCTGTAATAATTTTCAGTAGCTGTTTTATTGTATTCATAATCCACTGATAGTTGTTTCTCTACATGTTGCTGCTTATCCCATATAAAGGTCTCTTCTGACCGCAATTTTCCAGTACCGTCATAAAAACTTATTTTGGAAAGAAGCCCTCTTCTGTCAAAAAAGGCTTTCTCCCTCCCGCTCACTGTGCCTTCACTAAAGGAATTTCTATTTCCTTAACCTTTCTGGATTGTATTAAGTGCTTATCGTAAGTGAATTCGCGCAGGGAAAAGATTGTGTTTACTACCTGAGAATATAGTTTGAGTGTTGGTAACAAACAGATCAGGACGAGGGCAAGTTCTCGCATAGTTTATAATTGTAATTTTTCAGAGCTAACATAGCAATTGCCAATTAAATATGAGGGATGTATAAATCGGACAGTTTCTACCAGTTAGTTAAACATCAGAGCAATGGAGGTTATGCTTTGAATATTCTTACCAGAGCGGCAAAAGATCTTATATTATGAAGCAAACATCCTACTTGCTTCATAATATAAGATCTTTATTTTGGGTAGGAAGTGAAGGGTATCTATAATCGATTATTTAGTATTTTAGCACGGAGTTTAGTCCTTGTCAATGAATCGTATAAATAGTTATTGTAAGCGCATTTGCTTGTGCCCCAGCCCTCTGTTCAATAAATTAAAGTAGCTTAAGAATAAATGTCAGGAACAAAGAAAGAAAGCCATTGGATTCCACTAGCTGATCTTATGACTGTTTTGATGGTAATTTTTCTTTTTATGTCCATTTCGTACATGGCATTGGTAGAAAAGCGCCAGAAGGAACAGAACCAAATATTCAAAGATTACGAAGAATCTAAAGTTGCATTATACAATGAACTAAACAACGCTTTTAAAAATGACTTCGCAAAATGGGATTTGAAACTTGACAACGATTTGTCAATAAAATTCACCAACCCACAAGTTCTTTTTGGAACCGGAAGTTCCGAAATTACATCACATTTCCAAGCCATCTTGACTGATTTTCTACCAAAGTACCTTTCTGTTGTATTGCAGGAAAAGTATAAAGACAAAATTGCTGAAATAAGAATAGAAGGCCACACCGACACTAAACCTATAAGACTTTCAGGTGATCCCTATATCGATAATATGAAGCTTTCGCAAGACAGAGGAAGAAATGTACTTGCATTTCTGCGAACACAAAATTGCTTTATAAACCTACAACCGGTAGAAAAAGAAAGATTACAATATTGGCTTACAGCCAATGGACTTTCGTATGGACGTACTGTTGATAAAAATTACAAAATTTCCTTTGATACCAAACAGCCAATTGATAATAATAAATCAAGGAGAGTGGAATTTAGAATTGTAACAACAAGTGAGGCGATTATCAATGAAGCACTTGAAAAAATTAACGAGAAATGAATATAGTTGAAATATTTGTTGCCATTGCAATGCTTTCCTATCTAGTATATGGCATAGTAACCTTAAATGGCGTTAAGAAGGGGTATCAAAACGTAAATCAGAATTATCTTGATTTGATACCGTCTATGTTTACAACGATTGGCATACTTGGTACTTTTGGTGGGATTGCATTTGGTTTATTAGGTTTTGAAACAAACAATATAGAGGGCAGTATACCAAAATTATTAGATGGGCTGAAAACCGCTTTTTATGCCTCGATTGCAGGAATTGCCTTGTCTATTATATTTTCCAAAAGAATAGCCTTTATAAAAAATAAAAATGAGAAAGGTGTTTTAAGCGATGAAACTAACGCAATCAATAAGTTAATCGAATCAATAACAGAACTTAGGGATGAACTTAGGTCTACTGACGAAAATGGTAACACGATCAAACCTGGAAATGTATTCCGAGACCTTTACAAAGAGTCTATAAAGCAATCTAGTTCCCTGCAATCGTTTTCTTCTGATTTAGCAATAACCATTGAAGCTGGATTTCACAAAATATTGAATGACCCCAGTGAAGGCGTTGTTGCAGAATTGAAACTGGTAAAAACTGAAATCGAAAACCTAGGCAATAAACTCAAAGATCCGGCAACGGACATGACACAAAACATTGTGAAAGACTTGCAGGAATCTATGGGCAAAATGATCGAAGAGTTTAAAACCTCAATGAGTGGAGATACCAAAAACGAAATGGAACGTTTAGCTCAATTACTCGGTCAGGCAGGAGGTTCACTAACAGATTTTCCAACGAAATTGCAAAACATGACCGATAATCTAAATGAGAATTTCAGAAGTCTACAAGATGTAGTTCAACAAATTTCTAAACAAACACTTTCTCAATCAGAAGAGTCTACAAACCAGATGCGAAGGCAAGTTGAAGATATGAGTGAAATCCTTAGAAGTAAAGTAGGAGATTTGCAATCGGGGCAACAAACATTACTGACCGAACAATCAAGAAATCTACAAGTCTCGGAAAATCTCCTTAGCGCCTTCAATACAAGCATTGAAAAAATGAATGGATTATCTGTTGAAGTAACTCAAAATATTAATAAACTGAATCTAGCTCAAACGGAATTAGATAAAGTTATTTTCACATTCAGAAATGTTTCGCAAGAAATTAGCACATCGTCAAGCAAGTTTGGCGAATCACAATTATTATTTTCTCGTTACTCCAACGAGTTTCTACAAAATAACACAACCACTATCCACGAGGTCCAAAAATCTTTAGAAATAGCAAAAGGCGTGTCTGCGGATTACGCCCAGAAATTTGAGATCATTGAAAAAGGATTGCAAGATATATTTGCAAAAATTACAATTGGACTTAAAGACTATCAAGAAACTGTTAGCGGAAGTCTTGAAACATATTTAGGGAAATATACCGAACATCTAACCAAAACTGCGGAATCACTTGCAGGAGCCTCTTCAAAACAGGAGGATATTTTAGTAGAATTAACTGAGCAACTTGGTAAACTTAACGGAGTAAGAAACTAAAGGAGTAAGAAACTAAATATGCCAACAGTTCAAGACCTTTTGCAATTTCATTTTTCACCGACTACGTTTCAGCAATCAGCTCAAAAAGCTATTCCTGTAGCGTTAAACACTCTAAATGATCACAGGATCCATAAACTTCAAAAAATTATAGATGAAGTTGGGGCAAGTTCTTTTACTTTTTCAGGAGATAACCTAATTCCCAAGGTTTTTAGAAAATTCAAAAAATTCTACAGCAAAGCCGATGTGATCTTTGAAAAGAGAGAACTCAGAACGTTAACTTACTCACTAACTTATTCAGAACAGAATGCCCAAAACATTTTTAGCAATGAGGACGAATTAAGGTCTGCGTTGACATTATTAGAAACTGATTGGCGAGATTCTTTTTTAGTGGGTGTGATCGATTGCTTATTGAATAGCTGGGAAACTGAGTGTCAAAAATCATTAGAGCAATTAGAACAGTTTATTGTTCAAAAATTGGATACCTATACTGGCACCAGAAGTACGCTTCTTTGTTTCAAAAGAAATAAACGGTTTTTTAATACTAAAAATGGTGCTTTGATATTAGGCGATACGATTGCAAAACTTAATAAACCAATACAAGAAGCTACAAAACTTTTAGGTGTACCCGATTCTTGGTTGGTATATACATATTTCTCAAAAGTTATTGTAACGTATTATGATAGAAATAAAGCCAGAATTGATGATGAAATTGAAAAGCTAAATGACGTTCTTTTAAAACATAATAGTTTGGTAACCGATAAACGGTTAATAAGCAAAGTCATCATTCAATTAAACCGGCCTGAATTCGTAGCACTACAAGATAGGATAAAGAAGATAGCCTTCACCCGGATAGGCGATCCAAGTAATGTTTCAAATTGGTTAGCCTTTGACAAAGCAACAGAAGACGAAAAAAGAGAAATAATTGAAGGAAGAAATATTCTAAATGAATGGATTACTCGAGAATTTATCAATGTCTTTTTTAACGTTTGTATCAATGACGAAAGACGAAAGAAATTTTGGCTCCAGTTCGCTTCAAAAATTTCATCGTTTAAAGTTTACGGACCCCTTCATACTAAAAATATTTTAAAACGAAACGAAAGAGTAGCCGAATATGTGGATGCAAGGTTTGAAACAGTTTCGAGCAAAAAAGATGTTTCCGCTTTTATCTTATATATCGGAGACTATATGTTGATTGAGTTTAGCAATGAGGGGTATGCTTTTTATGCGTACAAAGGCGATAGTCCATATAAGCCGAGTTTAAGTTATCAGTTGAATAGTGTAGATGATTTAAGAAACAGCTCTATGCCAATGGCGATTCAAAGCGACTCTTACTACGATTATTTCAGCGATGAAGGCAGATTAACACACCGAGATGGAAATCAAATTTGGGAAACCAAGTTCAATAGTTGGATGACCAAAAAAGTATTTGGATGATCCTAAAATATACATACAATACCGGTAAATTCTCATTTTTCTTCCTAAGCCAGTTAGATGTTAAAACACCTGTTTCAAGCTGGGGGGGGCTACAAGCCGAGTTCTTATCGCAGCTAGCAATTTTAAGTGAGTTATATGATAACGGTTTAGCTGATTATACAAATGATGCATGTGAAGTAGACAGTTTAAATATTTTAAAGCTTAGTGAGATTGATAAGCAAATTTTAGAACTGCCAGATTCATATCCCTACGACATATACATAGAATCGGACGGAGTCCTTACGCAGAATAATTTTAGGTTTAAATATGGGTTTTATGATTTTGCACCTAATGGGACAAGACTGAAAGCAGATAGAGAGGAGGCAATACTGTATGTCAACGATAATAAATATTTACTGTCCAATAATCAATATTTGATTTGCCAGGCTATTGATGATTTTAACAGATTGCCTGATAGGGAAAAAGGCAATTTGACCAACTTAAAAAAATTATCTGAGTTAAAAGCACTTTCCAAAGAAAGCGGACTGACATTAGAACAGTTCTTAAATAATCAAGAGTTATTCCTGCCGGATAAAATCAAGTTAGATATTGATTTTAATAACGGCACTCTTGAAATTATTCCAAGTATCGATATTGAGAATTCAATAGGGTTTACTAACACCTTCGACAAATTGCCAATTATCCGAGATATATACCCAGTCTCACGGAATAATGGTGAAACCACTCGGGTTGTCATTTCTGAAAATCAAAAATCAGCACTGCAAAAGATAAAGCAGAAAAGGAAAATTTCAGACCCGGAAACAATTCAGGAAATAATAGATCATCCAGAGCGATTTTTTGATAATGAAGAGGTTGATTTTACTGTATTCTATAGCGAGAGGGTAAAGGAAATTGGTGTTTACAGTCCGAAGTTTTATCCTTTTGCAAGTCCGTATAAATCACAATGGATTCCAGGAATTGTAGTAAAAGATAAAGTTGACGGAGAAAAGAAGATTTATTTTAAATCGGCAGAAAAGCTTTCTGACTTTATTGAACAAAAAGAGCAGGCATTAAAAAAGAAGGAACGTACAGTAAAATGGGAGAACATTGAAATCCCAATTGAAGAAGCGGAAAAGTTTATTAGAACAGCCCAAAGGCAATTCGAAAATCCAAACCGACCGGTAAAAGAGGAGAAGAAAGCAGAGCAGGAAGTTTTAATTATCAAGGAAAATGCGGAGCTAACGGAGTTTATTCAAAATGGAGGACTTCTAAACAAATTCAATCTTACTTATTCGACAATTGGGAACCTTTCAGAAGGTATAGAGTTGAAAAAACACCAAATGACAGGTGTTGCTTGGCTTCAAACTTTACTAAAAGAAAATCAATCTGGTGGTTTGCTTGCCGATGACATGGGGCTTGGGAAAACTCTTCAATTATTATACTTTATTGAATGGCACAGCCAACATTTCCATGACAACAAGCCGTATCTGATTGTAGCCCCAGTCAGCTTACTTGAAAATTGGGAGAGCGAGTATCGGAAATTTTTTAATCCGCAAAGTTTGCCCCTCTATAAATTGTATGATGGAGTTTCGCTTACTAAAGAAAATAATCCACTCCAAAATCAAAAAGACGCAAAACAGCTACAGTACAAACAAATTGTTTTAACCAATTACGAGACATTAAGATCATATCAAATTAGTTTGGGGTTAGTTGATTTTGCAATCGTTGCATTAGACGAAGCTCAAAAAATAAAAACACCGGGAACATTAGTTACAAACGCAAGTAAAGCTTTGAAGGCTGATTTTAAAATTGCAATGACAGGGACGCCGGTTGAAAATACGTTAGTGGACATTTGGTGCTTAATTGATTTTGCAGTGCCTGGGCTTTTGGGTAATGCAAAAGAGTTCGCTAAAGAATTTCAAACCCCGTTAAAGGAAAGCACGGAAAATAAAGAATTATTCAATAAACTACGTGATAAAATTGGAGACTTTATATTGAGAAGGTATAAAAAAGATGTAGTTGATTTACCGAAAAAACACGACAATACGAATTCAAGGATCAAAAGAATAATGCCTCCGATTCAATTGGAACGGTACAACCAAGAGATTGAATTGGCAAATGATCCTGACTTGGAAGGAACAGATAGACGAAACCAAAAGCTGAAATCACTTTGGGCTGTACGAGATATTTCTGATCACCCATTTTTACTGGATAGTCAAATTTTGAAATTTTCAAGTGAAG
This sequence comes from uncultured Pedobacter sp., assembly GCA_966211215.1. Classification (GTDB taxonomy): domain Bacteria; phylum Bacteroidota; class Bacteroidia; order Sphingobacteriales; family Sphingobacteriaceae; genus Desertivirga. Next base: position 22,475 of record CBIHNR010000042.1, on the reverse strand, counting down.
AACTCATCGCAAGTTCTTCCAAGCTGCAAACAACAGTTGGAATTTTAGCAGACATAGAATCTCAAAAGGAGAAAGCTATTGTGTTTGCAGACAGAAGAGAAACTCAAAAGATGTTGCAGAAAGTTGTTTATGATATTTTTGGAGTCTTCGCTAGCATAATAAATGGAGATACCCCAACTTCGAAGCAGTTAGAAGGAAAATCAAAATTGAGCAGACAACAGACAATCGATCGTTTTCAGGCAGAAGAGGGGTTTAATGTAATTATAATGTCGCCTATAGCGGCAGGCGTTGGATTGAACGTAACAAAAGCCAATCACATCTTACACTATTCCAGACATTGGAATCCGGCGAAGGAGGAACAGGCAACAGACAGAGCATACAGAATTGGGCAACAAAAAGATGTTTTCGTATATTATCCAATGGCTATTTTTCCAGAAGACATGAAAGATGATGAGGGAAATAGACTAACATCGTTTGATGAGATTCTTGATGCGTTGCTAAACAATAAGAAAGCTCTGGCGAGCAATACACTCTTTCCAACAGAGCAAGCTGAAATAACGCCTGATGAATTAATGGGAACTATCTTCGGCAAAAAGATCGGTGTTCATACTAAACCTCTATCATTAATAGACATTGACCGCCTTCATCCCAATTTATTTGAAGCAAGTATTGCATCTCTTTACAAAAAACAGGGCTTTGAGGTCTATCTAACCCCTTATTCTAATGACAAGGGCGTTGATGTTGTTGTTTTAAAGGGTGGGGAAAACTATCTTATTCAAGCTAAGCAGACAAAATCATTAGTAGGCATTGAAGCAATACAAGAAATTTGTACTGCAAAAAGATATTACGAAGACAAGTTTAAAGAACATTTTAGCTTACTGACTATAACTAATAATGATTATAGCTCGTCTGCAGTAATGTTAGCAAGTGTTAATGACATAAAATTGTACAATCGTAGACAGCTCGAAAGTCTGGTAAACAGAAATGAGATAACAATTCAAGAAATAAATAAAATCGAATCTCAAAGAATGACGCGAATATAGGCAGTATATCGAATACCAATTTACAAAATCAATCAAGTAATGCGTAATAGTCTTCGCAAAAAAAACTCTATTAAACCATTTTTAAGAAGAATTCCAGCTAAAGCATCTTAATAAAACCTAAAGAAAGTGTTGTACCTATGTTGTAACCTAAAAAAATAGGCTTTTAGAGTTTGACTCTAAAGGTCTGATTATCAACGTGGAGAATGCCAGAGTCGAACCGGCGACCTCTTGCATGCCATGAAATAGCTGAGTCCCTAATAGAAAGTGATAATGATGTTTCTCTCTCAACTTCTTCAGACAGAATTGTTGAAAGGTCTTAACAATCCGTAGAGCGGTGTCCTCTACGGATAATTAGGTTTGCTCGTTCTGCTGAACGATAGCTACCCTCTAATTCTTCAACCTATAATACGTCTCCTCCGTTATCCCCATAAAAGAAGAAATCTGTTTCTTACTTACCTTAAGTAATATTCCTGGATATTTTTCCTTCAGTTTAGCTTCGATTTCCCTGGGGCGTAAGGTTCGTACCCAATCAGATTCTTCCCTTATTTTATTCTGATAACCCATAAGTAACCGCTGGGTTATTGCCCGAAAAGCCGGGTACTGGTCAATGAGCCTGTAAAAATCTCCTTCCCGGATGGATAGGAGAGTGCTTGTCTCATGGATTTCAAAGTTTTGCTTCGAAATGCCATTAGGGGTAAAAATGCAATCGGGGCAGGCTATCAGCTCATTAGGGCCAATAAAAGTGCTGGTTACTTTTTTATGTGAATTGTACCAAACGCTGGCAAAACCAGAATGCATAAAATAGATTTTTGTAGCTCTTTTGTTTTGGCGAAACAAGAACTCACCGGCTGAAAATTTTTCTAAATGAAAATGAGGATATAATGCGTTTCTGGCTTCTGGTGAGATAGGGTGGATTGATGTAATCTTATCAAAAAAGTTTTTGATTTCTGGCATCGTTATAGGTATTAGGTTATCGAATAAAGAAATAATTGGATTTAATTGTATGCTACTGGAAAGATTTGTGACACCAGCAGGATTCTGTATTAATTTAAGTGTTTGTTTTCTGTTTTTAAGTTATTTAACATCTTTTAACTGTTTTATGAGTTTAAGTAATTTATGACAAATATCAGGTTAGTGATTTATTCTTCAAACGTAAATTTAGGTTAACTTATTATTAACAAGAGAAATAATTTCACACTTAAACTTTTAATCCTCTATGAACAATCTTTCAGCTTTAGTGAGGCAAACGATCCTCCAAAACAAATTACTTAGCGAAATCCTTCGTTTGATCAATGCCCTTACCAGGCCTGTAGAAAGCATTCCGGTTAAACAACCCGTATGGCTTGACCGGCAATCTGTCTGGGAGAAGTACCACCTCAGTACTAAAACTCTGCAGCGAAGGCAAAAAGACGGAATAATCCCCGCAACCAAAATCAAAGGAAAAACCTATTACGACGAAGAAGACATCCTCGAAGCCCTTCGAAAAGGAAAGTAATTCTTTAGTTCATGTTCGGTTCTTGTTAACCCTTTCTTTACCTGTTTTTCTCCTCCGAGGAGAAGAATAGGTAAAGAAGAGGAGAAGAAGAGGTTAAGGAGAGGAGAAGAAAAGCCATTTTTTTAGCAATGAGGTATGAGGCATCAGGTGTTAGCCATTAGCTTTTAGCCGTTAGCGATCAGCTCTCAGCCGTTAGCTATCAGCTATCAATTCAGGCATTAGCTATCAGACTCCTACCTCCGCCTCTGTCACTATACTATACAGCCCTCTCAGCGCTAGCTCCTCAACCTTAATCACTATTCCCCAATCTCAGCTATTAGCTTTTAGCTCTCAGGTATCAGCAGCCAGGCCTCGGGCATCAGACCTCCGACCTCGGACATCCCACCTCAGACTTCCGGCATCAGACTTCGGCTTCTCCCCATCCCCCGTCAAATCGCGACACCTCCAGGCCAAATCGCGCCAAATCGCGACAGTTCGTTATGGGCTATAGGAGCTTAAAAAACAGCGTTTTACATTTGATTCGTCAAGCAAAAAATACCGGTATAAAGAACGCTTGCTTAACTAACAGATTCATTAAAAATTAAAATTAAAAACAAAATTATGGGACGTTACACCAAAGGAATATTAGGCCCGTTTAACGGAAAAATCGGAACAGTAATCGGCAGCACCTGGAAAGGGATTGACTACATGCGAAGCTTGCCAAAGCCATCGTCCAAAGCGCCATCACAGGCTCAGCTGGAGCAACGCTTAAAGTTTGCAATGGGAGTAGGTTTCTTAAAGCCGATAAGCTCTTTGATTAATCAGGGTTTCAAAAGCGTGGAGCAGGGCAATACTGGTTTTAACGTGGCAGTCGCTTATACCGTTAAGAATGCCGTTACGGGCACTTACCCGGATTATATTATAGACTACGCGAAAATTCTGATCAGCCAGGGGGCGCTTAGCCCGGTTGCTGGTTTGTCCGTTACTTCTACGGTTACCGGCAAGCTTGATTTTGCCTGGACAAACAATTCTTCCGAAGGCTTGGCTGCGGCAACAGATTCAGCTGTTGTGCTGGTATATCATGAGGCAAGCAGCCGCTATATCTTTATTAATCAAGGTAGCGAAAGGTCTGCAGAAGGCCAGCAGTTGGACCTTACGGAATTAGCCGGCGAAGATGTGCATGTATGGTTAGCTTTTGCCTCGGCAAATGGCAAAGTCTTTTCAACCAGCATTTATGCGGGCTTAAAGTCGATCGCAGCAGCTGCAAACTAGAGTTTAGCGGATCCCGTAGCTAGAGATCGGGAATATTTCAACAAGCTATTATCCCTTCAATTTCAGCACAAGGCTGCTGAATCCCTCTCCTGCATTTGCGGAGAGGGGAAGGGATTAGGCATTAACCAGTTTAATTAGAAAACAATGGCAAAATTCACTTCCCTGCTCCAAGGGATATCAGGAAAAATCGGTGACAAAATCTATTGCTGCCATGGAGGCCGCAGCTATGTGCGCAGTATGCCTGCCAAGACAAGCAAACAGCCAACGCCGGCGCAAATTCGGCAAAGAGCAGCATTTAAAATGATAGGGGATTTTATAAGGCCTCTGAAAGATATTCTTCAAAGCACATTTGGCAGCGCCTGGTACGGCGAGGGAATAAAGATAAATATGCCGGCCGTTGTTGGGAATGAAGCGTCAGATTTATACCTAAACTACGAAGGAATACTTTTAGGCAAATCAAATCTGGGGAGTATAAAAATTCAATCTGTCGTTATTACTGCTAAGGAGATCTCGGTGAGTTGGCAGTACTTCAGCCCCTATGCTTCAGCTAGGGCGATGGCCATACTTCTTATATATTCTCCTGAATTACAAGAGTGGCATTTTTCCGAAGCAGGTAAGGTGCTAGATGAGGAAAATGAAGTACAAACGACTTTGCCAGGGTCGTTTATAGGACAGACCTTGCATGCGTACCTGTTTATATCTGATTTATCAAGCCGGAAAACGTCGGCAAGTTATCTGGGCTGCCTACAGTGCAGCTAATTTTCAATTTTTTCATTATAACAATATCTAAAAATCATGACAGCAATTAATTTATCTCATTATTTATATCCAAGGGTTTCACCTAAGAAGGAATATGCAGGCATTGCAGTTGTAATTCTTCTCTTCCTGTGTTTTCCTGCTATCATCAGAATAATAGATCCTGCAGCTGCGCCTTTGGATGCCGGGGCATTAGGCCTGGTAATCCTGGCAATAAGTAGTGTTTTAATCTTTAAAACACTAACTGGCTGGCTGATCCGTATTATCTGGCCAGCCTTTGCAAAGTATTCTGAAAATCACTTTGAAGAAAATTTTAATTCTCTAAGCCCATTACAAAAGGTTTTTATTTACCTGGGCTTCTATTTAGCTATCTTATTATTGTTTGTGTTGGCGCTTGCTGCTTTGGGGTAGGGGGAGAAGCGGCAGTTTTAGCTATGATGGTAATGGTAACCAGGTGTCAGATGGCTATCGGGCGGTGAATCTCTCGTACAATTATCTGGACCTTCCGTAGGCTGGCGCGAGTATGTAGTACGTTTGCTGGTGCGACTTTTTAACTCGTTACCATTTTTAAGTAACAGAAGCACGAGTAGCAAACTCGCGCTTAATGTCGTTAAGTTAAGCGGTTGGTGGGGACACCAACCGCGGCGAACTCCGGTGCTGGTGTCCCCACCAGCACCTTTGAAATCCTTAACTTAACGACATTGAACTCGCGCTCGCGAGGAGAAGATTTTTCAATTGGAAATTATGAATGCTTTCCTAAATCAGAGTACCATAATTTACCCTAGGCTGGTCCGAATGTATAGTCAGTATGCTGGTTCGAGATTTCATCTCGGGCCTTTTTTGTAAATATTTCAACCTATTTATAGTCTTTGTGTGAGTGAACATTGGTATTATTAGATACGAGCTAAAAGCTCGCACCAGCGAGGTATAGCCGTTAACCTAAGGATGGTTCTCTGTTGTGAATAATTGATATAAAACGCAATAATTGTTAAGGCGCTTGGTGGGTTAGCGTTTCTCTCCCCTTGGGAGAGATGCCGTAAGGCAGAGAGGGTAAACGACTTTGCAAGGTGATTTTCATGCGATTTATCACCTCACCCTATCCCTCTCCTCGAGGAGAGGGAATACAAGTTGCTTATTGAGAGACGCTTAAGATTAAGCAATAAGTAAAAAGACTTCTTAAGTTAACGGCTATGCCAGCGAGGGAAAACACTACAGTAGGAGTGGTATAATCAGAAGAGTGCAACCTTTGACATGCATTTCTCTTTTTCTATCTTAAGCCTCTCATTCTAGCAAACCTTAACAAATGAACCAATATATCCTAAAGATTGAAAAACCTTGTACTGAGAATTGGAACACCATGCAATCAGCAGACACCGGAAAGTATTGTACAGCATGCAATAAAAAGGTAATTGATTTCACTAAACTAAATAACGAGCAGATCATTAATATTTTAAGTAGTTCGGCTGGTTCCCTATGTGGACGCTTAAATGAAGGTCAGCTTTTTATAGCGAAGCATCCTGAGACAAAACAGAATAGATTTTATAAATCCTGCAGTATTGCTGCCGCAATAATAGCCCTTTTTGTGTCTTTTAGAACCCAGGCAGAGGGATCAGCAGGAAATATGAAAGAACTACTATTAGTCCTCTACTGTTTAAATATCAGGCAGACAGTGCAAAAACATATTTGAAAGGCAGAGTGACTGTTGACAGTTCAACCAATGGAGCGGTAATTGCAGGCGCTAAAATAGTCATGGAAAGATCTCACTTCGCGGCGGTTTCAGATAGTGCAGGAATGTTCAAGTTGCTTATTCCCGACAGTCTTAAAATGGACATATTATCACTGTCGATAACTAAACAAGGATTTACTACTTATAATCTGATTGTAACTCCACAAACGATAACTCAATTCCAGAATATAAGGATGGCCACTATCAAGGCTTCTTGCGAACAGGCTATTCAGGGTTATGTGGGAGCAATTTCAGTTATTGTAAGTAAGAAGAAGAAATGGTGGCAACGTCTGTTTAATTAATCCGATAAGCGCAAAAAGAAGCACAAATTAAAATTCCCGTAGGCTGGCGCGAGTATGTAGTACGTTTGCTGGTGCGAGTTTTAACTCGTACCATTTTTAGGTACATAGAAGCACGAGTTGCAAACTCGCGCTAGCGAAAAGCCTTTTTCATTTTTTCGATTTGTCAATTGGAAATTATGAATGCTTTCTAAATTAGGGTACCATAATGTACCTCGATATAATAGTCGGTTTTGTTTAAAAAAAAGCCTGTTTAAAGCAATTATAAGGAAAAATAATATACAGAAATTTGAAAACATTCGGATCAGGGAGGCTTGGCCAATTAAGTTATTCAGTTAAGGGCAAACTATGAATCAGTACATAAAACGGTTATTGCAGATTACCACTTGCATGGTAATGATAACAAGTTTAGTTCCAGCGCAGGAAAAGCTAAAACGGAATATTAGCTCTTTTAAGGTAAAAAAAGAGCCGAGCGGAGTCTTGATGCGACGAGATAAAGAGCAGTTGAAGGTTGAATTCGTTTACCCGGAAGTAGTGAGGGTGCAATACGTGCCTGCAGGTGAGCTGAAAGGTAACGCAACAGATATGTGTGTGCCTCGCAAAGAAAGCATAGTATCATTCAAATTTGTGGAAAAGGGGAACACGGCCACTCTTAAATCTGCAAAGCTGAAAGTGGAGATTAATAAACTTACCGGCGCAATACATTATCTGTCTCTGGAAGGAAAAAGCCTGTTGAAGGAAAATGCTTCCCAGCCGCGTGTAACTGAAGCAATAGCTATAGAGCAAACTGCCTATGATGATAGTAAAAATAAAGTTGAAAAGACTGCCAATGGAGATCTCATCGTATCTGAAGTAGCATCCAAAAAGGTGGTAGGCTCAGCATGGAAAGCCAGGCATCAGTTTAAGTGGCAGGAGGGAGAGGCTTTATATGGCTTAGGCTCGCACCAGGAAGGCTACATGAATCTGCGTGGTACCATGCAATACCTGTATCAGCATAATCTAAAAAAAAGCGTTCCTGTGCTAATGTCTTCACTGGGGTATGGCCTGTTGTTTGACGTTGGTTCTACAATGATTTTTCATGATGACAATGCAGGTAGTTTCATGGAAATGAATGCGGTGAACGAAATGGATTACTATTTTATGTATGGCCCTGAGTTCGATCGGATCGTAAGTCATTACAGAGGATTGACCGGAAAAATCCAGATGATGCCAAAGTATATATTCGGTTATATACAATCCAAAGAACGGTATGCAAACCCGCATGATATCGACAGTGTGTTAACCCGTTTCCGTAAAGAAAAAATTCCTTTAGACGTTATTGTTCAGGATTGGAACTACTGGAAAAAAGAATGGTGGGGACATAAGAAATTTGATGAGCAAGTTTATCCCGACCCCGCCGGGATGATCAGCAAAATACATCAACAGAATGCTCGTTTTATGCTCTCAATATGGCCATCGGCAAGTGGAAATGAAGCCGCTGAGATGGGGGGGAAGGGTTATGTGCTGGGCCGTGGTATTTACGATGCCTACAGACCGGCTTCCCGTAAAATGTATTGGAATGAATATGTAAATAAAAATTTGTTTTCCAACGGAGTGGATGCCTGGTGGTGTGATGGTTCCGAGCCTATTGATGGAGACTGGAATGAAAAATCCAATTCGATTGCCAATAACTCCCGCGCCCGCTTTGAGTTGAACTCCAAAAATTTAAATGATTTACTTGGTCCGCTTCGTGCCAATACATTTTCTTTACATCACTCTCAGGGAATTTATGAAAACCAACGTGGGGTGACGAATGAAAAACGGGTGGTCAACCTTACGCGTTCTGGGTTTGCCGGACTACAACGGTACGGGACTTTCGTGTGGAACGGAGATACCAAAGCCACCTGGGCTGATTTTGCTCAGCAAATACCTTCTGGGCTAAATTATATGGCCACCGGCCTTCCCTACTGGACTATTGATGCGGGTGCATTCTTCGTTAAAAGCAGAAGCCCATGGTTTTGGAAAGGAGCATTCAAGACTGGTACTGCCGATTTAGGCTACCGCGAATTTTATGTAAGAAACCTTCAGTTTTGCCAATGGCTACCAATGTTTCGTAGTCATGGTACCGATTATCCTCGAGAGCCATGGCAATTTGGAAATCCTGGAGAGCTATTTTACGAAAGTATAATCAAGCAAATCAACTTACGCTACCGCCTGTTGCCTTATACCTACTCTATTGCCGCTAAAGTGGCTTTTGAAGATTACACCATGACCCGGCCTTTGATCTTTGATTTCAGGAACGATCCGAATGTTTATGATCTCAAAGACCAGTTTATGTTCGGCCCGGCATTTATGGCTTGTCCGGTAACAAATCCGATGTACTACGAGCCTAATTCAAAAGAGCTGGTAGATATTAGTAAAACACGCCCGGTTTATTTGCCAAAAAATACAGGTTGGATTGACTTTTATACAGGAAAAAGCTATTCGGGCGGAATCAGAATATCAGCCGATGCGCCAATCGACCATATCCCGGTATTTGTACGTGCAGGGGCTATTGTTCCAATGGGGCCGGTGCAACAGTATTCGTCTGAAAAACTAAATGCACCCTGGGAGATCAGAATTTACCCGGGAGCGGACGGGATGTTCACCATTTATGAAGATGAGGGCGATAATTATAACTATGAGGAGGGTAAGTCAGCCCGGATCAGCCTTCAATGGGACAACAAAGCCAAAACACTTATTATAGGCGATCGCAAAGGATCTTTTGATAATATGGCCCGTGAACGTGATTTCCGTGTGGTAGTAGTTAGTGAGGGAAAAGGAGTTGGTGTTGACGAAAGTTCGAACGTGGATAAAACAGTAAGATATGCTGGCCAAAAGTTAAAAGTTATGTTGTAGGCCAGGTATCGCTGCATTTGGGTGTTCATCCAGTCTATAAACAGCCCGTTGGCGAAAGGCTGGTGATAGCAGCAAGAGTACTTGCTTGTAAACATAAATTGTTATCTCAAAAATAGCTGCATCCGACAAGCAATCTATGCCTGCTGCAGAGGCGCGATAAAAGGTTATTTATTCGGTGTAATTTGTTGATTTTGAGTGGTTTTTAAAGCGTGGTGAAGAGTGTCTATTGCCGTCTGCTTTAGCAGGCGGGTAAAGGGATAGATATTTAAAGAAGGCTTTAGCCGCATTAATTGGCTAAAGCCTCTTCTAGGTTTCTAATACAAGAGAAATCCGACACCCCATGTCATTACTATATTTTGCTTTGCGAAGCAGCTCTTTACTCGCACTTGATGTAGCCTAGCCGGATTAATTACCTCAGAATTTTTGCCGGCTAGTCTATTATCTCTTTGAGAAACACACGCGTGCTACCAAGCCTTAGGAAATTGGTGAGAGGATGACTAAGACACATATGAAAGTTTAGCCATTTTGAAAAATCTCGCCCAATTTAACCACATCCTGTAGATGATAAGGAGTTTCCTGGTAAACAAAGTAGTTGAGCCAGTTATTGAAAAGCAAATTCGCATGACTTGTCCAACATACCAATGGCGCGTTTTCCGGATTATTGTCCCTGTAATAGTTTTTTGGCACAGGTACATCGAGCCCTTTCTTCACGTCTCTGGTATATTCCTCGTGAAGGGTTAGCGGAGAATATTCCGAGTGGCCAGTGAGATAAAATTCACGCCCGCCTCTGGAAGATACAATGGCAATTCCTGCATCGGGCGATTCTGACAGGATGCGAAGGCCTTCCTTATCAGCCAAATCTGATTTTAATATTGTGGTATGCCTGCTATGAGGAATAAAGAATTCATCGTCAAAGCCCCTTAATAAGGAGTGCCCTTTTTCCGTTGCAGTATGCTTGAAAACCCCGGATAATTTTTCGTTCAACGGTTTTTTTTCTACGCCATAAAAATGATAGAGCGCAGCCTGAGACGCCCAGCAAATATAGAGCGTTGAGGTAACGTGTTTTCTTGCCCAGTCGAAGATCTGTGTGATCTCATTCCAATAGGTGACTTCCTCGAACTTCAGCATTTCTACAGGAGCGCCAGTAATTATTAAACCATCATAAAAGTTTTCTTTTATTTCGCCGAAGCCTTTATAGAACATTTCCAAATGTTCTTCAGATATATTTTTAGAAGTGTGGGAATCGAGCCTTAAAAATTCCACTTCAACCTGCAGCGGATTGTTGGATAGTAAGCGAACAAAATCTGTTTCCGCAGATATTTTAAGAGGCATCAGGTTAAGGATAAGCACACGCATTGGGCGGATATCTTGAGTCTCCGCTCTCAATTCACTCATAACAAATATATTTTCCTTCTTTAAAAGCTCTATCGCTGGTAAATTATTCGGAATCTTAACTGGCATTTTTCTTCCCCTTGTCCTTCTTTAAAATGCAAAAATAAGAATAATATCACTGAACTCTAAGCTAAGGGGCGTCTGTGACTATTGTATGGCAATTCTGGGTTTCTGCATACTTGCCATGGTTTTGCCAACTTAAGAAATATGGTGACAAGTTTCAATTATCAACAGCATTTGTTCATGGTTTTTTGATAGGCCTTTCCAACCCCTCCAGCGCTTCCCCCAAACACCTATCCACATACCACTGCGGAATCTTTTCCTGCTCCAACCGGTTCTTGCCTGCCGCAATCTTCAACAACTTAAAAAGTTCATTCTCCTCCGGTGTCAGCAGATAAAGATTTTCAGCTTTATTTCGGATACCTTCTGCTGCGAAAGCTCCAAACCCGGTGTAGGTTGCCATATCCATCATGACGCTTTGAGCAGCGGGGAAATACGTTCTTAACTGATGCAAGATCTGAAAGCCGTGTTCATCAATATCGCCCCAGTAAAAAATACGCTTGGAAGATAGCCAGTTTACATTTTTTAAATAACTGATATTGAAGCCACCACCGCTCCAAACGGCTATGGTAGAGGCAAGAGGGGGGAGGGTTAGAAAGTTCATTTTATTTTCAGCAATCAGGATATTTCTGGCATTTATTTCCAGTTTTTCAAAATCTGACAGAGGGATGCTGATATCAGATAAGCCTTTGCTATCACAAAGCTCCCTGCCTAAAAAACGCAGCCGTATTAATGGCTCATCATACTTCAGGAAATACCGTTCAGCAAAGCGTTTCTGACTTAGGTCGCGGATGTGATTGGGTATTAAAAAATCAAGCAGCGATTGAATTAATGCTGCATTTTCCTCAATAAATTTCGTGTGAATTTGAACAGGAAGCTGCCGCAGGTAAAGTTCCGGGCGAGGGCTGCTGATAAAATAATGGCAGACTTTCAATACGTCATCCCATTTTATTTTATCGCCTGTGAGGCTCAGGCAATTATGAACTATCCAGGGCCCCAGTTCAGGAAGGCTTTCTTTTATCTTCTCAAAATTTAACAGAAACAGTCTCCATTCTTTCTTCTTACCTGTAAATGCAATGTAGTCATCTATCGTTTCAAACAGGATGGTATCTGGGAGCTCATGACTGCCAGTTCGCCTGAAGTTCTTCTCGGCTGTTATGATCTGGTATCCGTTTCCGGTTTGATTCTTTGAGTAACGATATAGTAGTTCAACTTCTTTTTGTAATGCGTCAAGGCGTTCGGTAATCTGGCCGGATTTTATTTTTCCGATACGCTCTATCACTTTAGGAAAAAACGGTTCTCCCTGTACCGTGCTTTGTAAAAAGGGTTTCCACCATTTTTCAGCATAGCTTTTTATTTCGTTAGGACTGATCATCGCTCACTGTTGCTTTGATTAAATTATGCTTCAGTTTTTCGGTTTCATATTCTTCTTTGCTGAAATTGCTTACCTGCGAATTATTACCCTCCCTGTTGCTTACAAAGTGGAAAGTATTGACATGGTTTTCAATTATATGGATCTTTTGCAAAGGGGTTACGATCAGCAATTGAAGGTTCAGTTTTTTAAACAATTCTAATCCATAGCGGGTACTTTCGTCGCTGCCACGCCCAAAGGCTTCATCAATTACTACAAACCGAAAACTTCTGCTTTTACTTTCGCCAAACTGTAAACCAAACTGGTAGGCAAGGGCACTCGCCAAAATGGTATAGGCCAGTTTCTCTTTTTGGCCACCGCTTTTTCCGCCGGAACCTTCATAAAACTCTTTCTCGGTATTATCCAGGCGAAATCTTTCACTGGCATTAAACTCGAACCATTGCCGCACATCGGTAACGGTGGAGGTCCATTCTTTATCAATATTCTCCATACTGGCAAAACGATCGAGAATGCGTTTTACCTGCTCATACTTATCTTCAGAGTAAAGCTCATTAGGATTGCTGAACACATTTTTATAGCAAGCCTTCAAATCCTCTTTAAACTGCCGCACTTCTTTATTAGCAGCATTGTCCATTAAAATAGTGATGTAGGTATTTTGAGTAGCATTATAATCAATCTCGGACAAATGCTGATTGATAGAGCGGATTTTTCGCTTAATTTCCACCTCGTGCTTCTCCAGTTTATTATCAAAAACAGCAATGCTCTGGATTACATTCTTATTGAGTTCTTCTTTAAACCGTTCTTCATGTCGTTTTAAGTCTTCGGCAACAAGGTGTTTGTATTTCGCAATGTATTCTGCACGGGCATCAATGCTCTCTGCAATCTCGCTATATTCAGCCCTCGAATGTTCTTTTATTTCCCGCATTTTTCTTTCAACAGAGGAGCGGAAACCCACCAATCGCCCACGCAGCCTTTTCAATTCACCGCTTTCCCCCTGATATTGCTTGCGAAACTCCTCCTGTCGTGCCTCAATATTTTTCAGGCTTAACCTTTGCCCGGCAAGTTTATCGTTAATTACCGGATACCATTTCTGAATATTTAAGCTGCCCGATTGCCCTGTTTGATAACTTGCCAGGTTTTTCTGCTCTTCGTAACTTTTGATAGTAGATTTAAGTCCGCCAATCTTTTCGGTCAATTGCCTTTCTTTGGTTTTGGTTTCGACAATTTGCTGTTCTATTTCCTCTTTGGTACGTTGTAACAGGGCAAGCACATCATTATTATTCAACAACTCATGTCTTTCCTTTTCCAGCTCATAAATCTTTTGGACATGGTATTGCCAGTCTATCCGCACAAAATCCTTAAACTGCAAGATCCGGTCGACAGCCCGTTTGGAGTTCTGATTATCGCGTTCGGCATCCTCAACGCCCTCTATCTGATCCTTTAGTTGATCTATGTGATTTTTAAGCTTGTTTACCGAACCTTCCAGCGCCCTGATCTTTTCCACATTGCTCCAGCCTAAAACGTAGTTCTTCCGGTCATCTATCCGCCTTCTGTCGTCCTTTATATGACGGATGCGGCCACTTTTTATCAAGCCTTGCCGGGTTATACCGAAAGGGACGTGCTGGAGTCCATTTACATCCACGCAGATATAATCGCCGAAACTTCTTTTCATGTAATCTTCCAGCCAGTCGCAGAAAGGGGTATCCGGTTTAATATCTATTTTATGTACAATGCTTTCCTCGTCGAGATCTTTTATAAAACGGCTGCTTTGCAGGTCTGCTTCCAGATAAGTTAGCTTGATACCCCTGCCATCGGCGCTTTTCAGGGGATTATCGTTCACGTAATTGCTTACACTCTTGTAATATTTTCGCGGGACCAATAAGCTGATACCGGCATCGTGCAACAGTTTTTCAATGGCCCCTTCCCAGGCTGTTTCATTCTCGTTTACTTTTAATAATTCGCCGGCAAAGGGCAATTCATCCTCACCCAGGCGAAGATCTTCGCATAATTGTGAACGGAAACCAATAAGCCAGGCGGGTATTTGAGTTTTACGGGCCTTGAGCGATTGCAACTCCTGAAGTTCCAGCTTGTATTCGGTGTCTTGCTTACGGAGATCGCTGATCAGATTATCCCTTTGCTCCCGAAGGGTTGTTTCGAGTTGGGTACATTTCTCATCCAGTGCTTTAGCCGAGTAAATATTGGCATCAAAATCGGCCTCTTGCTGTACGGATTTAAGTCCTGCCTGCGTAATTAGCAAATCGTAATCATCAAACTCTTTCCTTTTGGTGTCCCTGTCGTGTTCATGCCTTTTTATTTCAGAGTTCACCTGTTCTACCCGGTTGCCACCATTATTGGCAATATCTTGTATTACAGCCGATTTTCGACTTTCCAGCTCTGTTAGCCCGGCAGATACGCGATCTTGCTGCAGTATGGATTTTTCTAGTTCGGCTGTAGTATCTGAAATAGCAATTTCGAGCAACTTCAGTTTCTTTTCTGCAAACCATATGGGCAGGACTTCCAGCATAGCCTCAATATCTTCAATTTCAAGGTATACCTTATCGTATTCGGTGCAGGCTTCTGCAAGCGGTTTTAAAATCTGGTACTGTTCCCTGGCATGTACCACGGCCGAATGCGCTTTATTAAGATCATCGAAACGCTTTAGCAATGCAGCAATCTGCTCTTTTACATCGGTCCGTTCCAGCATTTGCTCCCTTACGAAATCGGTAAGGCTGCTCACTGATTTCATGGATACGGTTTGATAAAACAGGTCGATTGCCTTTTCGCTGTTCATACCGAACAGCCTTCTGAAGCTCTCACTGTACTGTGAAAAGTTATCGTTGAACAGCTGCACGCCAGCTATACTCCGCAGCTTTTTTTTGAGGTCGTTTACATCAGCGACATTACTAAAATGCTCTTTAACGGTTAAAGGCGGTTGACTTATGATGAGCAATTTTTCAACCTTGCTTTCTTTTCCAATCCAAAACAATTGTGCCAGGCAAATATTTTCGTCATACCCTTCATTGTAGAAGTTGCCGATAATTACGGTATAGGTATTGTCATCGGGACGCAAATACACCTTTTTTGCAAGCTTGGTGATCTCTTCTTTCTCTTTTTTATACTCGCCCCGCACATAACTTAACAGGTTACGTTCTTTGCCCTCGGCGCCTGCCGCTTTATTAAAAACAATTTTATTGTGAGGAACCAGCAAACAGGTAAGCGCATCTACCAGTGTAGATTTTCCCGACCCAATATCTCCTGTTAACAGCGCATTATTACCGTTGGGCTGTATTTGCCAGCGTACTTTATTAAAGGTTCCCCAGTTAAGTACTTCGAGGTATTGCAGGCGGAAACCTGCTAAGCCGGTGTCGGCATGATTGAACAGATCCATAATTGTTACTAGGGTTTCTTTAGATGCCTGATTTGTTTATCGAAATCACTTTCATAGTTTCTATCCTGAATTATGCGGTATTTATCAAATTCCTGTTCGGCTTTTATCTTTGCCTGCTCCTGTGTAATGCGGCCTTTATCTTGCAGTATAGGATAGTTGGAAAGTTCAAGAAAGCTGTTCAGGAATTTTGTCCAGTCTTCGGTTTTCATTAGGATTTGCCGCTGCGCCCGGTTTTCGGCCAGGTCGAGATAGGCTGACACTATACGCTCCAGCTCTTTAATGTGTTGTTCTGACAGGTAGTTTTTGGCGATGCTTACATCCGATTTCAGTATCTTGCCATCGGGTGCATTTTTCCAGGAAGTTAAACCCATATATAATTTGGCTGCATCTGCACCTTCATAAATAATTTCTGCGGCGGTTTTACCTGTTATAGCCCAATGAAGTTTGTTTTGTACGGATGCAAAAAAGGTCCTGGTATCTACAGCGTTTTTATCATAATCGACAGCTAAGGCGTAGATGTCGGTGATTTTTTGATAGAACCGCCGCTCACTCGCCCTGATCTCTCTTATCTTTTCAAGCAGTTCATCAAAATAATCCTTCCCGAAAAGATTGCTTCCCTGTTTTAATCGTTCATCATCAAGTACAAAGCCTTTTATGATATATTCCTTTAAGGTTTTTGTAGCCCATATTCGGAATTGGGTTGCCTGTGATGAATTAACTCTGTAGCCTACCGAAATAATAGCATCCAGGTTGTAGAACTTTGTTTTGTAATTTTTACCATCGGCGGCAGTTGTTTCCAAAATGGAAATAACTGCATCTTCCATTAATTCTCCCTCGTCAAATATCTTCGACAAATGCTTACTAATTGCCGGGACATTTACGCCAAATAATTCTGCGATTGATTTTTGTGTTAGCCATACCGTTTCATCGCCAAGTATTACCTGCACATTCACATTAGCCGATTCCGATTGGTAAAGCAAAAAGTTTACATTATTTCCCGAAAGCTTACTCATTCAAACCTTTCTAAAATTTTATTCTGTTACGTTCTTTTCAGCCGCATATTCCTGCAACCTTTTTAAGGTATCATCAATCACATCGGCAGTTACAAAGCCTTTAATGATTCGGTGTATCTCGTAATTTCGTTCCTGATCTTCCAACTTTCGCAGGAAGCCTATATCCACAACCCGGTTAATGCTTGATACGATCTTTTCCTGCTGCTTCGCCTCATCATTTAATGCCGGGAGAAATATCCTTGCCCTGTTTATAATATCCTGCTCTGCTATGATGGAGCGTATAGCTCCTCCCTGAGCATCATGCTCTAAAAGATATTTTCGAAGCACGATGCAAATTAACGAAGTAAGGAAATTGAGTTGCCTTTTTTCTGCCAGCCTTGGCAAGGTTGTTTCGTCGTCGTTACGCTCTTTGTGCCTCAAAAAAGCATAGCCTTCACTTTTATCCAGAAACAGTTCGAGTCCTATTGGATAGAAATATTTCCTGACATCGGGTTCATACCTGATGAGTTTTTCCCAAATTTCCCTTTGATGGTTATAAACAATGCCTTTTAACAATGCAATAAGGCTTGCTGAATACTCATACTCCATACTTATCTACTGATATTTAATCCTACTATGTCAATGCAGATACTTTATTGCATTGATTATAAGTCGTTAGTGCCTTTCACCTTTCCCCTTTTACCCTTCACCTTTCACCTTTCACCCTTCCACTCTTATCTGTTGAAAATAATAATCGGGGCCTTTAGCCTGAATTTAGCGCCGCGTTGTTTATTTTAGATTAAAACCACTTCCTGCAGCTACCAGTTTATGTAATTGCGTACATCGTTTTAATCGATATGGATATAGCCTAATACTTCAGCCACACCTTTTAGGGGTTTGTAATGGCATAATACATCAGATAAAGCTATTTGTGACTGGCTTTTCAGCAAATGTCTTACATTGTTTCTAAGCTCCTCTACATCCACATAAAATTGGTCGAATAAGGCATTGGTATCTGCTTCAGCATATCCATCCAGCACTTCACCTTTGTCAAACAGTACTTTGGGCGGCGGTGTAAACAGTGGCCTTTCCATAGGGAACGAGGGCTTAAAAAGTCCGTCTATTTCCATCAGGACAGTTTGGGGATCGATGCTTTCGTTGACTTTTATCAGCAGGCTTTCTATTTGTTCGATACTGTGAAGGATATGCCTGCTTTCCGAAAGGTTTTTCTGTTCCACAAACTTCCTGATCTGTTCAATAAGTCCATCCGTACTCCGGTTCACCTTATCACCTGCATCTACAAGGTTGGTTTTAATACGATCAACCGTTTGTTCCTTTTTTATTTCCTGCACAGCCGGGATGTGGTTTATTTTTTCAAGCAAGGCTTCCAATTCTTCCTGCATCTGCTCGCTCATCAGAAACTCCCAGAATGCACTGAAACTTTTACCCTGATCGGTATTCCAGAGATAGTCCTGCTGTTGAAATACATTGTCGAGCAGATCTGCCTTTTTTAAACTGCTTTTTATAATGGTCTGACGTGTTTGGGTATCCAGTTCGCGGAAGTTTTCTTCTACCTGCCGGAAATCTGAAAGCAGGCGGCGGGCTGTTTCTTCGGCAAGGAAATAATTTTCTTTTATCTGGGTTTCGGATGGCTGAACAAAATTCCCTTGCAGGATTTGTTCAATTTCTTTCTCAATTTTTATGCGTTCTTCTTCCAGTTGCCGGATACGTTCTGATGGCCCGGAAGTAGTGTTTACTATCTGTTTCAACAAATTAAAGAATTGCAGTAAACGACTGTGTGTGCCCACAAACTGCTGTTTATTAAGGTCGTCAAGCCATTTTATGGCATTCTCGGTAGCGGGCGAGAGTTCGTACACCGGCTCATCGGCTATTTCGTAATATCGTCGCAAATATCCTTGCTGAGCCCATTTTAGCAGATAATCTAAAGGATCTTTACCATACTCCGTAACACCTTGGCTTTCTAATCGATATAAATAATCGCCCAATAAGCCTTGCAACTCATTCTGAAGATAAGATATCCTATCCTGCTGTTTAAATGCCAGGTGGAAGAAACTAATAAGCAAGGGGAAATGATCAGCCCTTAAAAGTTGAAGGGTTTTGTCACTGCGGTACAGCGATAGGGCTTTTTCGTAATTCATTGCATCTGCATTCTTAAGACATCGAGATCATATCCTAATCCAAGCTTTGAGCTTATTTGATTAAGATTCAGGAAAAGTAATTCGTAATGTATTTGAAAACGACTTTACTATACACCATGCCAACGCAATTTAAAAATAACGCTGAAGTTAGCCTAAAGAAATGCATATCTTCTGCATCTGCATTAAAAATTTAGTGAAAGTTTATAGCTATTGAATAGCTAGTTGAGGGTGTTAAATAACTATTGTCAAAAATTCAGTTGGACACCTTGTGTTTGACAAAGGAGAGTAATTTTATCTTCATGCTCTGGATGCTCAACCATCAGCAGCTTAGATATATTGTAAGCTGACACAATAGTGGGTTTTAAGACAAATAGCGGAAAAGAAAGCTATTGTATATATTCGCGTTATTCACTAATCAATAGAACCATGGAGAAACACAAACCTTTAAGTCTTATATTCCTTTGTCTCGTTTTATCGTTAAGCACCATGGCACAGCAGAAACAAGCATTAAAAGGCACGGTGCAACGGATTAAGGTTCATTCACAACTGCTTAAGGGAAATTTAAGTGGCGATAGTGCAGTTCGTTATGTTTCAGTCTATCTTCCGCCGAGTTATAAAGCCAATAAAACAAAGCGTTATCCCGTAGTTTATTTCTTGCACGGCTATACAGATGACGATGCGAAATTCTACGGGTTTAAAAAACACTGGATGGTTTTGCCTCCGATACTGGATACTGCATTCGTCCGCACTCCGTCACAAGAAATGATTGTGGTAACTCCTGATGCCTATACCCGTTTCCAGGGAAGTATGTATTCCAACTCGATTACTACCGGTAACTGGGAGGATTTCGTGGCAAAAGAGCTGGTAACTTATATTGATGTCCATTATCGCACCATTGCCAAAAAAGAGAGCCGTGGTTTAAGTGGCCACTCCATGGGCGGATATGGAGCATTCCGGATTGGAGAAAGGAATCCGGATGTATTTTCAGCGATTTATTTGTTAAGTCCATGTTGCTTAAATTCCAGTCCTGTTCCAGCCGCTTCAACAGTTGACAGCATTAAAACGATAGAACAATTTCAAAAAGCAGATTTTGGTACTAAAATACTCTTTGCATCAGCTGCCGCCTGGTCACCTAATCCTTTAAAGCCCCCGTTTTATATTGACTTTCCAGTTAAAGATGGTAAACTGCAGCAGGATATTATCCGAAAATGGGATGCCAACAGGCCTTTAAATAATCTTGATCAGTACGTTTATAATATCAAGCAGCTGAAAGCGCTGGCCTTTGACGCCGGCAATAACGATATGGGAATAGCTGCAAGCGTTAAAACTCTGGATACTGAGTTGAATCAATATGGCATCAAACATTTTTTTGAGATCTACAACGGCGACCATATCAACCGGGTTGCAGAGAGAATTGAGAAGAAGATGCTTGGGTTTTTCGCGGAAAACTTGTCCTTCTGGCAGATATCAAAGAAGAAATAGAGGCCTTGGTTGGAGAAGGGCTTCGGCTATGCGCCTGTAGAACGGGAAATTAAGCGCAGAGTTCTTTCAAGAAATCAGATGGAAAAAACATAGTTCTTAATTGAGCCAATATTTTGTTAGATTCCACGCCTTTACCTCAGGTTTCCACCTGCCAATAACTAAATTTCTCCAAAAAAAATGGTCCACTTTTAGTACAACTTGTAGTTTAATGCAACAAGTTTACGGCGGGAAAATACCTCTATTAATATGCCATTTTACGCATCAAATAGGCATGCAGGCGGTTAATTCCAATATTTTCCATTTTAAGGGTTTTTTATTGCTTGATTACTAGTTGTTTATATAGAGCTTATTTTTCCAATAAACCTTTCTCGATTTCCCTAGTCAGATATAGAAAAGCGAGAAAGAATTAACGAAATAAAGTGGCATAATTTTTTCTTGAGTATAGGTACAAGCTTAAGCCATTTTTACGTTACAAAATAGAACACACAAGACACACACACAATAAAATAAAACACATGAAAAGGATAGCAATAGCTTTTGCAATCGCCACGTTATTCGCGGCGTGTAAAAACAACGTTAACACGGATAAAGAACTTAGCAATGCCCGAGATTCTATCAAGATGCTACAGTACTCTATGAAAGCAGTTAGAGATAGTATAAAGATTGATAGTTACGAAAAGGCTGCAGAACAAGCAAGGCTTGAGCAACTAAGAGCTGCTGAGGCACAAAGAGTTGCTTATGCATCTGCTACCAGAAGGCCAACTTATGTTAAAGGAGTCTCTGAAGCATATTATTACACCCCGGCAAAACCAGTGAAAAGGGGATGGAGCTCAGCTGCTAAAGGTGCCGCTATCGGTGCTGGTGCTGGTGCAATCACTGGTGTACTGGTTGATAAAAAAGACGGTAGGGGTGCTATAATCGGTGGCTTGCTTGGGGCAGGTACAGGTTATGTAATTGGCCGTGCCCACGATAAAAAAACTGGTAGGGCACAATAGTATTTTTTACAAATGTTTCCTCAAAGGGCTGTTTGGCTATACCAAACAGCCCTTTCTTTGTAAAATTAAAAAATGTTTTTTTTTCTCTCGGATATAGCCGTTAATCTAAGGCGCTGTCCCTCGGAACAAGCAGAAACGATTGTTCGGAGGCGTGCCTTGGCGAAGTGCCTGGGTTAAAAATTTCATCATCAGCTGGCCTTGAGAATTAGGAAGGTGCATTGGCGGGTTTTCTGAAGCAAGGGAATGAGCGCATGAGAAAAGCCGGCGCAGCACCGTGCGGCTGATGAGGAAATTTGCGCAGAGGACTGTGCCCAAAAGGCACATTGCCAAGGAACTAGATTTTTGTTTCTTTTCATCGATGGAAAAGAAAGAGAAAGAACGTGTGTTGTACTTCTTTGATTATTAGGCAGATACTTTGATTTCAGAACCTGATCTCAGCAAGCCTCCTGTCCAATCGTTGTACCATTTTGCTAAAGGCGATTTAGCTCTATCCTAAAAAATAATCATAAATATATTTTACCTTCTCACTAGGCTTTTTAGCGCCAATTCTTTATTTTTCAGCCTAGTATGAAGCCTGTCTTATCACGCATTATTGCCCTGTTTTTATTCCTTTCGTTGCCTTCTTTTTTGCAAGCTAAGGCTCCTGTTGTCAAAATCAGCCCTAAGCCGGCATGGATAAGCCAGCCTGCAGTATTTGGGAAGAAGCCTAATCTGCGAGGTGTGAGAGATGGCTATTTTTTAAGCCTGATTGATGAGCAAACGCATATCGAGAAAAAACAAAACTATACTCGAATTATCCGCGAGATAGTATCTGAAGCCGGGATACAAAACGCATCAGAAATTTCGGTGGATTTTGACCCATCTTATGAAAGTTTGAATTTTCATGAAGTGACCGTGTGGAGAGACAATAAGCCTTTGAACCGACTGAAATTAAATGCGTTTAAGGTTATTGCGAAAGAAGAAGACCTCTCCAGATTTATTTACGAAGGCACTTACTCTGCCTTGCTTATCCTGGATGATATTCGAAAAGGCGACAGAATCGAGTATTCATACACCCTAACCGGAACTAACCCCATTTTAGGCAATCATTTTGCCCGCGATTTCTATTTGCAAGGCTATTCCACCATTGCACATATCTATAAAAGGCTGGTATCGTCCACACAAAGGCATTTAAACTTCAAATACTTT
>CBIHNR010000041.1:0-33307 GCA_966211215.1 uncultured Pedobacter sp. | reverse complement strand
TTTGAAACTCGGGATGGCTATTTAAATATAGCTGTATGTTCTTGTTATCTAAGGCTTCAATAGATTCATATTCTTTCTTGCAGGCAGCAAATGCCAGCATAGCAAGTATAATTATTGAAGATCTACGTAAGTTAAATTTCATTATAATTTTAATAAACATCTACAAGTTCAATGTCAAAGTCGAGGACTGAGTTAGCAGGTATACCAGGTTTATCGTCCGATCCGTAAGCCAAAACTGAAGGAATCAGCAATCGAATCATCCCCCCTCTTTGAATAAGCTGAATGCCAATTTGCCAGCCAGGAATGACATTCGATAGGGAAAAAGTAACAGGCTCAGTTGTCTTCTGAACCACTGTGCCATTTAACAACCTTAAGGTGTAATTGGCAGTAACATTTGTCTTAGTGGTATAAACAACATTCCCAGTTCCAGGATTTGATTTGATATAATACACTCCATAGTCATGCCGTTCCGCATTGAGATTATTTTTAGTCAGAAATTCCTTAATAAGCTCCTCATCCTTCTGCATTTGCTTTTCAGAATTATAACCATCTGACTTTTTGCACGAAGAAACAGTTACCAGGGCTAAACAAAAGAATAAAAGCAGGTTTCTCATCTCTTAAACTAAGGTTGCAAACTTACATAAAAATTTACCTATAAAACGACACAAAACATGAAGTGAAAGTCCATGAGACTGAATTATTTAATGTCTGCTACATTTTTATTATCTAACGAAATTCACGTCCGTAACGTACCTAAACTTCTGATTTCTGCATACTTACGATTTATAGACCGTCACCAACATTTAAGTTGCAGTATCAACTGATAATTTTAGAGAGAATTAATATCATCAAACAATATTATTTTCGAGTTGTATTCGTTGTATTCTTTCAACTTATTGTTATTATGAAAAAACTATTCCTATCTATTTTATTTGTTACGTGCCTATTGGCAACAACTTCTGTAAAAGCCCAATATAAGCATGCACTTGGCGTACGTTTAGGCGATACTTATGGTGTTACGTTTAAAACATTCTTACAATCAAATAAAGCACTTGATTTCATTTTAAATGTCCGCAACCGCGATAACTACTCATCTTTCCGCCTTACGGGCTTATATGAGGTACATAATCCAATAGGCGGTGCACCTGGGCTAAGATGGTATTATGGAGGTGGCGGAACCTTGGGAAGCATAAATCATAAAAGATCAGATGACACAGACTTTTACTTAAGTGTAGATGGAGTTTTAGGCCTTGATTATAAGTTTAACGGGGCTCCAATAAACTTATCCTTAGATTGGAAACCGGCGATAGAAGTTTCTCCCAATACCGAATTTGACCCTAGAGGAGTCGGCTTCTCTGTAAGGATTACTTTCTAATCATAAAAAACGGCCTGAATACAAAAATATCCAGGCCGTTTTTATACACCGTTACAATGCCTTCATTTATTCCTTGTGCGAATCAACTACAGGACGCTTGTCTCGATTTACCAAATCCCATGCTGTGTAGAAAACCAATTTAGCCCTTTTTGTCAATAGCGGAAAATCTATCTTTGACACCTCATCACCTGGCTGATGGTAATCTTTGTGAACTCCGTTAAAATAAAATATTACCGGAATATTGTGTTTGGCAAAATTGTAATGATCTGACCTGTAATAAATGCGCTCTGGATCTTTAGGATCATTGTACTTATAGTCGATATTAAATTTTGTATACGTCGCATTGGCATTCTCGCTAATCTTATGCAGTTCTGAGCTTAGCTTATCAGAGCCAATCAAGTAACAGTAGTTCGGGTTATTCTTATGATCAGGATCCACTCTTCCGATCATGTCAATATTCAAATTTGTAATTGTATTCTCCAGCTTAAATACCGGATTTTCAGAATACCATTCAGAACCCAGCAATCCCTTTTCTTCGCCTACAACCAGTAAAAATAAAATACTCCTGCGCGGGCCATTCCCATGCTTTTTTGCCTCTGTAAATGCTTCAGCTAGCTCCAACACAGCCGTAGTCCCTGAACCATCGTCGTCTGCGCCATTGAATACCTTATCGGTGCCGTTTGGATTTAAACCGATATGGTCATAATGTGCTGAAATAACAATCAGTTCATCTTTTAAATCCGCTCCTTCCAGGTACCCCAACACATTTACTGCATCAAGAGCATTTACTTTAGTACCGAACGAGGTTGAGAATGCTACGTTAATATTTTGGCTCAAAGGCTGTCCGTACTGGTTAATACTGCTGGCCAGTTGGCTAATCGTTTTACCTGTCGGCTTTAATATCAGGTTAGCAGTTTCAGTTGTGATAAAAACCTCAGGGCTACTTGAATCCGCGCCATTTTCTTGAGGATTGTTAATTGTTACCGGAATACCGTGCCGGCGCTTGGGAGGCTTTACAGACGAAACAACTTCGGAATTAACTACTAAAATCAGTTCAGGATTTCTCGCCTTTAAGGCATCTATCCGCTTATTTAAAGTCCTACTCCATTCAGACAACTCGGTTGTTCCTGTAACAAACGAGATGTCTTTCCTAACCGGTTCGCCTTCACCTATCAACATTACCACTTTTCCGGCAATATCAAGCCCTTTGAAATCGTCGTACCTTGGAGAACTGATCCCGTAACCAACAAAAACAATATTGCTGGCATCAACCTTTTTCTGGCCGGAAATGGCTTTTATATAGAAATCCTGGTAGTGCTTAAGTTCGGTATTATTAATAGTGAAATTAGTGACTTCAAAGGACTTTTCAACTAAATCAACATCTTGAAAATATGAACCACTTACCGGCGCTCTCAGCCCAAGCTTTTTAAACTCAGCAGAAAGATAGTTAGCTGCTTTGGCAGCTCCGGGCTTTCCGGTTTCCCTACCTTCAAACTCGTCAGAAGCAAGAATCGACAAATGCTTATGGGCAGAAGCCGTATCTATAAAAGAGCTATACTTTTTTGCCAATCGGTTTTCTTGAGCTACTGCAACAGAAATAAATGCCGATAAAAAGAAGGAAAGAGCAGGTAGATGTTTCATATTTTATTTAGCAAGAGATTTTACCGACTCTTGTTGCGTGTCGGCCACCTTCAAATTCTGTATCGATAAACTTCTTTGTAATTGCTTTAGCTTCTTCAACTGACACGAAACGGGCTGGAATACAAAGAACGTTTGCGTTATTATGTTTACGCGCCAACTCAGCAATTTCTTCATTCCAGCAGATTGCCGCACGAACTCCCTGATGTTTATTAGCAGTTATTGCCACACCATTTGCACTTCCGCAAACTAAGATTCCCACATTAAACTCAGGGCTTTCAACAGCTGAAGCCACTGGATGGGCGAAATCAGGATAATCGGCAGAATCAGCACTATCTGTACCAAAATCTTTAAGATTAAAGTCCTTCAGGTAATCCTTTAATAGTTCTTTGTATTCAAAACCTGCATGGTCTGCACCAATTGCTATAGACACACTTTTGTCCATTTCTGTATTATTTTAATTGTTTAACTTCTTGAATAAAATTCCAGCTCCGCCTTTTTTCGTTTTGCTGCCACTTTAGCGGATACTATGATGCTTACTTCATATAACAAAAACAGTGGAAAACTGACTGTTAACATAGAAATAATGTCTGGTGTTGGCGTTACAACTGCCGCAATAACCAATATAATTACCGTAGCATATCTCCTCGATGCACGCATAAACTCGGGAGTCATAATGTTTAACTTCGACAGAATGTATATTATTATTGGCAATTCAAAAATAATCCCGGATCCTAAAGTTAAAGTCGCTACCGTTGAAAGATAGGAGTCAATAGTAATTTGATTCTGGATAACATCGCTCACTGTATAGTCTGCAAGGAAACTCACAGAAAGGGGAGACATAATATAGTATCCAAACAGGATTCCCAGGATAAAAAGCATACTGGCATAAAAAGTAAAGCCACTGGCAGACTTTTGCTCTTTTTCGGTTAGGCCAGGCTTAATAAACCGCCAGAGCTCGTACAATAAATATGGAGCTCCGAAAATAATTCCGATTAAAAAAGAGGAGTTAAATTGCAGTGTAAATTGGCCTGCTAATTCTGTGTTAATAATATTGAACGGAATCTCCTTAATACAAAAGTCCGGGCCAAGGTGGAATTTATCGCCCAAAATACACATCATCCTGTATGTCCAGAATTGAGGATTTTTAGGGCCAAGGATGATTTCTCCAAAAATGAAATCGTAATAAACAAAAGCGAGCACTGTAAAAATCACAATACCTACGGCAGCACGGATCAGGTGCCAGCGAAGTACTTCCAGGTGGTCAAAGAAAGACATCTCAGCTTCAATATTCTTTCCTTTGTCCTTTATTGCTTGTATTAAATCTGTAGGCCGTTTATCGCTCATTTTTATTTAAAACAAAAATACCACTCTATTTAGTTAGAATGGTATTTAAGATTATTCTTTCATTTAGTTCTTACCATCACTCAGGTCGAAACTTTCCATAAACTTGGTGGTAAAGTTTCCGGCCCTAAAGTTAGGGTCTTTCATTAACTTAATATGAAACGGAATTGTAGTTTTTATTCCTTCAATTACGAACTCGCTTAACGCTCGTTCCATTGTTGAGATAGCTTCTTCGCGAGTTTGGCCGGTGCAGATCAGCTTTGCGATCATCGAATCATAGTTTGGCGGAATCTGATAGCCCGCATACACATGAGTATCCACCCTTACTCCATGGCCGCCCGGAGAGTGGAAATGAGTAATTTTTCCTGGGGATGGCCTAAAACCATTAGCCGGATCTTCAGCATTAATACGGCACTCTATTGCATGTTTATCAGGAAAATAGTTCTTACCTGAAATTGGCACACCGGATGCTACACGAATTTGTTCTTTAATTAAATCGTAATTAATAACTTCCTCTGTTACAGGATGTTCTACCTGAATACGAGTATTCATTTCCATAAAGTAGAAGTTACGATGCTTATCAACCAAGAACTCAATCGTTCCGGCACCTTCATAGTTAACAGCTTTTGCACCTTTAACAGCTGCTTCGCCCATTTTCTCACGAAGAGCTTCTGTCATAAATGGTGAAGGAGATTCTTCTACCAATTTCTGATGGCGGCGTTGAATTGAGCAGTCGCGCTCTGAAAGGTGAGAAACAGTACCGTATTGATCGCCGATCACCTGAATTTCAATGTGGCGAGGGTCTTCAACGAATTTTTCCAAGTAAATACCATCGTTACCGAACGCGGCTCCAGCTTCCTGGCGGGCAGAATCCCAGGCTGGCTCAAACTCTTCGTCTTTCCAAACGATGCGCATTCCGCGGCCACCGCCACCGGCAGTCGCTTTTAGAATAACCGGATAGCCTATTTCGTTTGCTACCGTAATTCCTTCCTTCACATCATTTAATAATCCGTCGGAACCGGGAATAGTTGGAACGCCAGCATTCTTCATGGTTTCCTTAGCCGAAGCTTTGTCGCCCATGTCGTTAATCTGCTCAGGAGTGGCACCGATAAATTTAATTCCATAGTCACGGCAAATTGCTGAAAACTTAGCGTTCTCTGACAAGAAACCATAGCCGGGATGTATAGCATCAGCATTAGTTAATTCTGCCGCTGAAATTATATTTGGGATATTTAGGTATGAATCTTTACTTGCAGGGGGGCCAATACACACGGCCTCATCTGCAAATCGAACGTGCAAACTTTCTCTGTCTGCAGTTGAATATACGGCAACCGTTTTAATACCCATTTCTTTACAGGTACGGATTATCCTTAATGCAATCTCACCGCGGTTTGCAATCAGTAATTTTTTAAACATAATTTGAATGAGCAAATAATAAAATATGCAGGTATACAGACAGTTAAAGTCTGTAACCTGCACACTAATTAACTTTTACTTATGCTGGTTCTACTAAGAATAAAGGTTGGTCGTATTCAACAGGACTTGCATTTTCCACAAGTACTTTCACGATACGGCCTGAAACTTCAGATTCTATTTCGTTGAAAAGTTTCATTGCCTCAATGATGCAAATTACCTGGCCAGAAGCAACGTCGTCACCTACATTAATAAATGAAGGTTTATCTGGGCTGGAAGAACGATAAAATGTTCCGATCATCGGAGATTTTATCGTGATGTAATTAGATGACTCTGTAACCGGGCTTGGAGCCGCAGCTGCCGGAGCAGGTGGAACTGCTGCTGGCTGTGGAGCCGCCGCCGGTAGTGGCGCCGCTGCCGGTAAAACAGGAGCCGGAATTGTTGCATTAACGTAGGTTGGCGCCTGATTAGTTTTTATGGTGATTTTGAAATCCTTTTCTTCTATTGAGACTTCATTTACACCTGATTTGGAAACAAATCGAATAAGTTCCTGAACCTGTTTAATATCCATTTTTAACGGTTAAGTTGTTTTTAATTTTAAAATTTTGATCTGGCGGTAGTGCCCGACTTTTTTTAAGTTAATACGCCCACTTCAGGTAAACAGAGCCCCAAGTAAAGCCACCACCGAAAGCTGCCAAAATAATATTATCGCCTTTTTTAAGCTTGCTTTCGAAATCCCACAAGCATAGTGGAATAGTACCATTGGTAGTGTTGCCATAACGGTGAATGTTAAGCATTACCTTATCTGAACTTACACCGGTCCGGTTTGCAGTTGCATCAATAATCCTTTTATTAGCCTGATGAGGCACTAGCCACGCGATGTCCTCAGCTTTCAAATTATTGCGCTCCATTACTTCGGCTGCCACATCTGCCATATTGGTTACGGCAAATTTAAATACAGCCTGGCCTTCCTGATATGCAAAATGTTCTTTGTTATCAATTGTTTCGTAAGACGCAGGCCTTAGTGAGCCACCGGCCTTCAGATTTAAAAACTGCTTCCCGGAACCATCACTTTTTAGAACAGAATCAATCACACCGAAACCGTCTTCATTTGGTTCGAGCAAGGCTGCACCACAACCATCGCCAAAAATGATGCAGGTAGTACGGTCTTCATAATTTACGATAGATGACATTTTATCCCCACCTACTACCAATACCTTTTTATGCTTTCCAGATTCGATAAACTGCGCTCCTGTTGTCAGGCCAAATACAAAACCAGAACAAGCCGCTTGCAAATCATAACCCCAAGCATTTTTGGCGCCGATTTTATCAGCCAAAATGTTTGCAGTTGCCGGGAAAACCATGTCGGGAGTAGATGTGCAAAATATGATGAGATCTATTTCTTCTGCACTAATGCCTCTTTTTTCAAGAAGCCCTTTTACGGCAGGAACTGCCATATCTGAGGTAGCAAGGCCTTCGCCTTTTAAAATTCTTCTTTCTTTGATACCAGTACGTGTCGTAATCCACTCGTCGTTGGTATCAACCATTGTTTCCAATTCATGGTTAGTCAACACATAATCTGGAACGTAACCATGAACCGCTGTTATTGCAGCGTAGATTTTTTGCATAATCCTTATTGAACTATTTAAATGCAGATGTTATTTTTTCAACAAGTTTGGTTTGAATCATACTCCGTGACAACAGAACCATATTCTTAATTGCTTCTGGAGTTGATATGCCATGTCCAATAATAACAGGGGCATTTACGCCTAGTATAGGGCTGCCTCCGTATTGTTCATAGTTAAACTTGGCAAAAAACTCATCTTTAAAGCCTTTTTTTAGAGTAAGAACATAGAATGTTTCAGCAAGCTTTAGCATTACATTACCTGTAAAACCATCGCAAACTATTACATCCGCTTTATCGTCAAACAAATCACGCCCTTCAATATTCCCGATGAAGTTAAACATGTTTGTATCTTTCATCAGAGGATGGGTTGCCATCATTAACAGATTTCCTTTTTCCTCTTCTTCTCCAATATTAATTAATCCAACTTTTGGGTTAGATATATGCATAATATTTTCGGCAAATAATTTACCTAAAATGCCAAATTGAAAAAGTGTATCTGGCTTACAATCTGCATTGGCGCCTACATCAAGCATAATCCCAAAACCACTTTTTAGTTTGGGTACGATGGTTGAGATTGCCGGGCGAATTACACCGGGGATTGTTTTAACGCTAAACATGGCCCCAACAAGCATAGCCCCAGTGTTGCCTGCAGAAGAAAACGAATCTAACGCTCCTTCTTTCAGCATCTTGAAGCCAACGCTAATACTCGAATTGGGTTTCTGCGTAATTGCTTTTGTAGGATGTTCACCCATACCAATAACCTCGGTGGTATGAACAAATTCGAAATGATCAGGATTAAAGTCTTGCTCCTTAAAAAAAGGAAGAGCTAACTCCCTATTGCCAACTAAAACCAGTTTCTGGCTCGGGTCTAGGGATTTGTAGGCTTCTATAGCTCCCAAAACGGTTGCTTTGGGAGCGTAGTCTCCGCCCATTATGTCTAAGCCAATTTTCATTTCAGAAAATTAACTTAAGCAATAGTTGTATTTTCGATAAGCAGTTTACCTTTATAATACAGGTTACCGTCTACGTTGTACGCACGGTGAGCCAAATGAACAGCACCTGTAGTTTTGCATGTAAACAAGCCCGGTACTTCAGCCTTATAGTGAGTTCTTCTCTTATCTCTTCTCGACTTGGAAATTTTCCGTTTTGGATGTGCCATGTTCCTGTTTTATTTATTTGTTTTTTATGTTCTTTAATGCCTCCCAACGCGGGTCTGCACTTGTATTTTGCTGTTCTTCGTCCCCTTGATTTTGATTTGCCGAAAGTTGATTCAGTTTATCAATCATCCCCTTATCGCACCATTCTGTGTTTCCTTTATCATCACATCTGTGAAAATAAGGCACCGCTAAATTTATATATTCATAAATCAGTGTTGACACGTCAAGCTCATGCTCATTTCTCCCCATGACGATAATTTCATCTGTATCATCTTCAAGGTTTTCATCGTTACTAAACTTTACGATCTGACGCTCTTTCACCTCTACAGGTGTTGGAAAATCTGCCAGACAAACATCGCAATTCAGAAATATACTTCCTTTAATTACGAATAGCAGAATCAACATCGTCTCCTGCTTATCCAGCTCAAGCTCAACCTTTAACTCACCATTTTTAACGAGCGAATATTCAAACTCATCAAAAAAACGCTGATTTATATCAAAATCAAACTGATGCTTTCCCTCCTTTAATCCGGTGAACGGTATACGATATTCCTGTAACGATTTCAAAGCACGCCAATTGAGCCTGCAAAGTTAGGTAATTTTTATTATTAAGGAAAGTTTTTTAGAAAAAGGAGTAGACAGGGTATGGCATGCCAGGAGTTGAGAGACAAGAGCCTGGAGACTGGAAGGACAATACTCTTAATTAACCTCTATAGCGTTTCCCCATGCAAGATCTTTAAGAGTTAACTTTCTTAGGTAGTAATCTTTGTCTTCAGATTTGAAGGCTCCATCATTATCTGAATCTCGCTGGAATTTTATTAAAACAAAGCCTTGCTTCTCATAAGCAGTGAATGATTCCACGTTTTCGCTTTCTTGTGTGAGCTGTTTCAACCTATCTCCTTTTGTGGACACTGCAAAAAGAACAGAAGCATCTTTTTCGTCAATTCGCCCACTTTTATTAGTGTCCTTGGTCTTGACCAAGAGAAAAACCCAGTCTGCCATGAGATTCTTTATTTTCGTATCAGTCCTTGATGAATACGGGTAGTAAGTGCTACCCGAAGTGAATGCTTCAATGAAAGTATCTTTTTCGAACAACTTTTTGTATGTGTCTTTTTTGAAATCGTACACTAAAATATTTGCATAATAGTTGCCCCAGCTTGCTAATTTGTTGGATGTAAATAATGTTTCGGTATAGCGTGAAGGAATAAACATTGTTGAAAGAGAGTCTGTTAATATTGGCTCTCCGAGAGAATGGAGGCCTTTTTGGCTGAATGCCTGGGTCGCCCAAATTGTTAATATGGATACAAAACTTAAGATTGAATGTTTCGTAGGTAATATGCTCATTGCTTAAGGATTGGTTACAACCTTGTTTTTAGGAAAACACTAATATATATAAAGTCTGCATGTAAAAGCAAGAATAAATAAAACCTCAATAAAACTACATCTTACAAATAACATACTTATTTCAAACATTTTTCGTAGTTATTAATTGCAATACATAATGTATTCAGAAATAGTAAAATTAGAAGGAGTTTTTAATTCTTTGCTTCCGGACCGGAAACTTATTGAATCACCTAAAAAGGAATTATTAAAGGCTGCACGAGCATGGTCGGAAGAAGTTTGGAAGGCAAGCGAGCTATCCGGGAAACTTCCGTTAAATAGTGAAGAGATAAAGAAAGGACAAACATTAACTAAACATCCTGTATTTGTATGTGGCGCTCATAGAAGTGGTACAACTTTAGTAAGAGACTTGCTCGATGCCCATCCTGCACTTACAGTGCTTCCCTCAGAAGGTAGTTTCAGAACTCATCTTGGCCCGGTTTTAGATCAAATGCTTTATGAAAACCGAGAAGCTTTTTTGGGGCAGGAATGGCTTCGCCGCCTAGCGAATCCTATCAACCAACCTCCATATTGGCTATTAGGACATAGCACTCCAGAAAGTTCTCCTTACGTAGAATTTGCCCGTGCACTTAGCTCATGGTATGCAATAGCTGAAAAGGAGAATAAATCAAAAATTTCCATGTGGCCGCATCTGGCAGTTATTCTTGCCTATGCTACATGTTTCAAAGAATCTTGGAATGGACTGAATGCCAGGTACTGGGTTGATAAAACACCGACGAACGAAAGGTATCTCAATCAAATATGGCGTGAATTTCCTGATGCTAGAATTATTCACATTGTAAGAAATCCCGTCGATGTTCTCCTTTCCCATAAACGTGCGGCCCCTTCCATGAACATAAGAGTTTGTTTAAAAAATTTGGAATCATCTTACAAGATCGCCCTGCGACAATCCCATCTTAACAAGAGCAGGTACTTAGTATTACGTTATGAAGATTTGTGTGAAAAACCGCAAGCTTCTATTTCACAGATAACCAATTTTTTACAGATAGAAGAATTACCCTCTCTTTTCATTCCAACCGTTAACGGGAAATTGGCAAAGGCAAATAGCTCATTTAATTCTAGCTTACCCGAAGGACGTATTATTAAAACGCCACGCCATTCCTTTAATGAAGGTTTAAGTGTTGTTGAGGAAGAATACCTATCGGCATATCTTTCAGAATCTGCGCCGAGACTTGGCTATCAATTACATAAGATCGGAGGCGTGCACGCTGGATTAATAAGATTAAAATTTGAGATTGGACATTTCTCACGATATTTTAACCGTTGCCAGGCAATTTTAAATTAAAAAAACCAATGAGGCAACTCCTTGCTTAATATACTCGTACTTGGCTTTAAGCAATCAACCCAGCTAACTGGAAAAATCAACCTATATGCAAACATTGGAGCATAATGTAATACGAGTATTAGCGTATTTTGACATCTTCAATTATCCACTGCTTTTTGATGAAATTAAATGGTTCTTAATCCAGGAAGCCGATAATCAAAGCCTGTCCATCATTCTCCAAAATCTGGAACTTAGAGGCAAGGCATTTAAAATTGACAATTATTATAGCCTACGCAATGAATACACACTAGTTGAAAGAAGGCAAGATGGGAACCAAAGGGCAGAACGCCTTATCCCGAAAGCCCTCCGGATTGCGAAACTGCTATACTATGTTCCATTTGTTCGGGGGATTGGAATCTCTGGTTCGTTATCAAAAAATTTTGCTGATAAAGATTCTGATTTCGACTACTTTATTATTACGAAAGAGAACCGTTTATGGATCGCCCGTTCTCTCTTGGGCGTGTTAAAAAAAGCCAGCTTTCTTGTTCGCCGCCCTCAGTGGTTCTGTATAAATTATTACATTGATGAGTCTTGCCTAAAAATTCCGGAAAATAATATTTTCACAGCTACTGAACTCTTTACCTTAGTTGGAGCAGAAGGAGCCGATGTTTTAAACAGATTTTTTCAAGAAAATAATTGGGTCAATAGCTACTATCCTCTATATAAAAACAAAAGGGTTGATACAGATAACAATCCCCAAAGCCCTTCATTTTTTGTTAAACGTTCGGTTGAATGGCTATTAAACAATACTTTAGGTAACAAAATTGACAACTGGCTATTGAATAGATTAGCCCTACGATGGGAGAAAAAAAAACAGGCCGGAACCTTGGTTAACTTACAGGGAAAAGCTATTGAGCTGCCACTCTGCAGTAAAAACTACTGCAAGCATAATCCTAAGTACTTCCAGACGAAGGTGTTAGATGAGTTTCAACAAAGGCTGTCTAAATTTGACCATGAGTTAGTGGCAACTACGCTTTCTTTCGAAATGAAATAGTATAATAATCGCCTATATTTTTCCAGGGCCAGGAAGTTTTAAACCTATCCTCCAACCTTATTAATTTTTTATAAATCGTGGGGTATTTGAAAGGAAATTTTTCTATATATGATGGCGGCACAATGGAACACAGGCCTTCATGGGTTAAGAGAGAAAAATCAGGTTTTAATGTCCCAATTACAAAGCTGGGCTTATAGTACCAGCATTTAAAACTTACATCCTCAATGCTTGCATCAGCACCTTCTGAGGCAAAGAAACGCCTGAATGCAGTTTTAAAATCGCCTTTCAGCGCGACCAAGGTTTCCCAAAGGCAAAAAGGCGGCATTATAGTCAGCACAACAGAACCATTCGGTACAAGCAAAGCAGAGAGCGAAAGCAACACCCTATCAAGCCTATCAGTACAATTCAGGCCTGCGAAGTTCGAAAAAATCATATCATATGGACCTCTATCTTTCAAAGCTTGCAATTCTGTAAAAGAACAAATCTCTGTTGTAACCAAGTTTTCGACTCCCCTATCCTTTACTTTACTTCTAAGGATATTTTGCATGCCTTCTGAAATGTCGGTCGCGTGCACAAAAAAACCGTTTTGGGCAAAGAAAATTGCATCTTCCCCGGTACCGGCATTTAATTCCAGTATTCTTGCACCCGGCTTAAGGGCTTTAAGTGTAACATCTCTTACCCGGGCTCTTTTATATTGGATGATAGGATTTGAAGAATATAAATCATCAAACAATGGAGCTTGTGTATCAAATGCTTTTTTGGCTCGTATTTCCTCGTTTGTAGTTATATCCATTGCTTAGGTATTTAGAAGTTCAACCTTATCCAATTTTCGTTTAGCGATTGAATGCGTTGGGTAATAATATAAAAATGACACCGCCTTTTTTAATCCTTTATAATCTATAGTAAAGGGCTTTGATGCCAGCTTCCTGAGGTTTTGCAATGAAAGATGTAAATGATAACTCTTATGCACGTAACGATGCAACCGCTTATAAAACTCGGGCTGATAGGTATTTTTAAACATCAACTCTAGCTCGTCAGAATCTGTCCAATTTGTTTTTAGCCCCAAATCGGCCCTTACTTTATCGTAAAACACCGTACCCGGCAAAGGATAAGAAACGGATATGCCGATATCATCAGGCAGCAGTTCGTTGATCATTTTAATGGTTAATTTTATATCTTCTTTCGTTTCACCAAGATATCCGAACTGTATGAAGAAGGATGTTTTTATGTTGTTCTTTCGTAATAGCCGGGAAGCTTTATAAATCTGCTCTATGGTGATGCCCTTATCCATAGCGTCCAAAATTTTTTGAGACCCGCTTTCTGCCCCTATCCAGACATCGTCGCACCCAGCTTCAGCAAGATTTTTAATATTGTCTTCTTCTAAAAGTAAATCAGCTCTTGATTGTATTTTAAACCGAAAGCTTAAACCCTCCTTCTTTACCAGTTCGCTGAAGTTTTTTATCCAACCTGGCTTTAATCCAAAAATATCATCACAGAACCATATATAATCAAAGTCAAAAAGCTTTTTCAGATATTTTAGTTCCTCAACCACATTTTCGGGTGAACGCGAATTGTATCGATTACCGTAAATTGGTTTTGCACACCAATTGCATTTGAATGGGCAGCCTCGCGTGGTTCCAATATTGATGGAAAAATACCCTCTGGTGTTCCTCCACATTTCCTTGTATGGCTGAATGTTTATCAAATCCCATGCGGGTAAGGGGAGCGAGTCTAAATCTGTAATTACAGATCTTTTAGGCGTCTTATATACGTTATTATCGCTGAGATATGCAATCCCGGAGATACCCGCATAATTGCTCTCATTTTTTGATATGGTTTCGGTGAGCTCCGATAAGGTTAGCTCCGCTTCGCCAATTATTACGAAATCGGCGCCTTCCTTTAGATATTTTTCGAAGTGATCTGTCGAATCTGAACTCGATACAATAACTTTACAACCATTTCCCTTTGCAATATGAATCATTCGAAATGCAGCCTCACGCATATTTGTAAGGCACATTTTGGTGAGGTAATTGAAGCCATCGTCGTAAATCACAAAAATATCTGGCTTAAATGATTTTATGGGTTCTGCAAGCTCTTCTGGGCTATGCGTAAACATGGTATCAAAAATCGAAACTTCGAATCCTTTTTCACGCATTAATGCGGCAGCATACATTGTCCCCAGGGGCGCATAGGGCTGCCCTGACTTCCATTGCTTTGGGTCGAACCTGAGAAAATAGGAATGGGAAAAGAGTATCTTATTCATTGCGATAGAGTGACTGCTTAAGCACTCTGAAAATTACAATTATGATTTCGCATTAAGAAGCTTATTATGAAAGACTGGAGACGCCGTCTGCCATCGTAGATTCATATACTTTCTTATAAAACATCATTGTTTCTTCGTAACAATAATCCCAGGAAAATCGCCGACTATGCAACAACCCATCATCAATCATTTGCTGCCTATAAGCAGAACTTTCCATAGCTTTTATCATTGCTGAAATTTCGAGAACAGACATCTTATTAAGTAGACACGATTTGCTTTTCACAACTTCAGAGATTGAAGAATTATTGCCGGCAATAATAGGGCAACCTGCACTTTGAGCCTCGATCAGGGGCAAGCCGAATCCTTCGTAGGCTGAAGGATAAAGGAGGCAATGGGCAACGTTATATAGCATATTTAAATGGGCTTGAGGGATATACTGCAAATGCAGATAACGGTCTTTTAGCTCCAGATCAAGCAAAGCCAATTCTGAGGAGTTAAGGTTTCCACCTCCAACTAACACAAGTTTATAGCCCTTATCTCTTGATATCGTTTTAACTGCTAAATCAAAATTTTTGTAAGATGAGGTTCTGGCCCCCACATATAATACAAATGGAGAACATAGTTTATATGAATGCTCCAGAAATAAACGAGATTCATTAATGTCCACCGGCCTAAATACATCAGAAACGCCGTTATAAATAACCTTAATTGATTTCCCTCTAAATTCAGGATAGATTCTTAACAAATCGGCTTTAGTGGATTGTGAAACACAGATAATTCCATCTGCCTTGGCTAATGCTTTATACTTTTGCCAGGAATGGATGGATTGCCTTATTCCTGTTACATACTGTTCATAAATAAAATCGTGCACAGTAACGATCTGCCGGCTGTTTATGCCATTCTGCCTCGGGTTACGATAGTAGCTGGAATGAAAGACAGAAGTTCCAGACCGCTGGTTCACGCTTAAATAACGTTGTATAATTCGAGGCAATCCCACCCAGCTCCCAGTCTTTTGGATATATGGCAAATTCAGCCTTTGCCTGAAAATATTCTCCGCTGTCTTAGAACTCCTTTCGAGAAATGAAATATCAATCTCGGGATTAATTAAATGCCGTTTAATTAATTCACTCCAATAAAGCGATATCCCCCCAGATTTTTGGAGTTCAAAGATGATATTATCATACAAAATATTCACAAAGCACTACCTTTATCGTACAGTTCTAATTTTTATTCGTTAAAGAGACACAAACTACATAAACTTTGCAAGCTGCAGATAAGTATAATCATACTTCTTTTAAAATTTCGGTTGTAATTCCGACATGTAATCGGAAGGCTAGGCTGCTTTCATTATTAACTAACTTAAATCAATCAGCGTATGCCACTTCCGAAGTTATTGTTGTGGATTCAAGTGATGAAAACATTGAATCAAGTGCTTTTGACTCATTTAAGAACTTAAACATTCTCTACATCCGATCAGAGAAATCCGTTTGCTTGCAGCGAAATATAGGAATCGGGCAAGCCACTTCGCCGTGGATATTTCTTTGTGATGATGATATTGAAGTACCAAAGGACTATCTGAAAAAGCTTATTGGTCATATTAAAGCTTATCCAAAAGTAGGAGCCTTATCAGGGATTGTGCTCGAAAGATTCCAAAACGAATGGCAAAGCGGCTATCCTATTAGCTCTGCGTTTGAACTAGTTTGGAAATTTATATTTCAACTCGGCCTTTGGGGAGAAATAACCAGTCAAAGCAATAGTATCCTGATAAAACGAATCAAAGCTTACTATCTGAAAAAAGGCAATCATATTTCAAAGGCAGGTTGGCCCGTTATTACTGATTTCTCTGGTGACTATTTTATAAGCCCCGTGTACGGTTTAGGAGCTTCGTTAATTCGAAAAAGCTGGTTGACTCATTCTCCTTACGATGAAGTACTTGATAAACATGGCATTGGCGACAATTATGGAGTAGCTTTGGGCTTTCCGTCAGTTGGCATTCATATATTAAATAATGCATTTGTTTATCACCATCAGGAGCCCCAAAACCGACTGCAAAAGCCTCTACAATATTTACGGCGAACGATGGCTCTCGATTACTTCATAAGCACGAAAAGCAATCTTAGCCATGTGAAAAGATCATGGCTGATATGGTCACTTTGGGGCAATCTACTATCCTTCATCTGGATAAAAGACGCCATTATGGCTAGAGCCGCATTAAAATCTATATGGTTTATTTCTGTCGGGAGAAACATGTATTTAAAACAGTTGAGGGCTGCAAGAGGATTAGTTAAATGATTACAATCGGAATCGCATAAGCTTTTTATAATGTAAAATAGAATCTTCGGCAATCGCTTCGAACGATAGCTTTTGCTTATAAAAATTTCTACAGCTTTCCGATTCTTCGGCTATAACCTTATTCATGGCTAATGTTGCCACTTCAACAAAAGAACTTTTATTTCCGGTTTGCCATAATCCTCCTAAATTCCCATTATCTGTCATCATTCTAAAGCTCGGGATATCTGTAACTATTGGAATACAACCACATGCCATAGCTTCACTTAATGAATAGCCGCTTCCTTCTGCGTGGCTTCCTAATACAAAGTAATCTGCGCTGTTAAAATACATTTCCATCTGTTCGTGAGCCACTTTCCCAATTAGAATCACACTCCGCTGTAAATCTTCATTTCCGCGTATTTTCGCCTTTACCTCATTCAATAACTTACCGCTGCTATAAAGCATATACAATTTTGCCTCGGGATTTTTTTTAGACAATTCAGAAAACCCATCTAAAACGGTCAGTGGGTCTTTATTCTCATTTAAATGACCGACCCAAATGAAAATAGGATTACCCTTCATCTGTGTAATTTTTCTGGCATATTCTCTCTCATAATAGTTAAACAAATTTGCGCCTTCCATCACCGGCATAATTTTTTTTTGCAGCTTTGTCGTTCTGTACCAGTCTTTCCCTTGTTCAACAGTAGTAAAAAATAACCCATCAGCTACGTTGTCTATTAGGAGGTATGCAATTCCTCTTATACCAGTTAGGCGCGGCCCTCCATGATTTTGAACAACAATTGCCGTTTTTCTATGCAAAAACCATCTTAATAGAGGTGTAAATAATGTACTGTGTACATGAACAACGTCGGCATCGAGTTTACTAAGCTTATACAAAAACCGAATTGGTAACTGCGAAGATTTTAGCCTGCCACCAAATCGATCCCTTATAAAATGATACTGAATATCATTTCTCTTAAAGGAACAATCCCTTGTAAAACGCTGAACAACAACAACCTCAACACCTTTCCTCTTAAGAGATTCAGCCCAACCTACAGTAGTATAATACCTTTTTAGAAGTTGCTCTTCTGTAGCAAGGTCTTCATCATAAACAAAACAGACATTAACGATTTTCATGATAGCTTCCCCGCAATAAATAAATTAATAAAAGACTGGGCACTGTCTTTCATTAAATATGGCGTAACAGGCGTATAATCTGTGTCTGGAGACGTAAGTAATTCTAAAGCTTTTTGAGCCATTTCCTGTTTCGACTTTACAAAATGCCAATGCTCAATTTCCTTTTCCATTGGTTTACAAAAACTAATCACATGCGCTCCCGCATGCAAAGCCTCAACACACACTGCCCCAAATCCTTCATAAGAAGATGTGTGCAAGAATACCCTGGCACACTGCATTAATCTCAAGGTCTCTGTATGCCCTGTTGTTCCTAATAATGAGACATTTTTCTGTAACTGCTTTCTTTCGATAAGAAATTTAAGCCTATCTTCTTCCTCTCCTTCTCCGCAAATTTTTGAGTTGATAGCTGGTAGATGCTGGGTTAACTCTGCGATAATCTCAATAAAAACATCATAATGTTTTTGCCTACTTAAGGAACCGGCGCCGAGCACATCAATTGTTCGTTTATTTGATGCCATTCCAAAACGACTGGGATCTATCCCATTAGGAATTACATGCTTCGGCCGTATCTTATGGTTTCGATAAAACTCACCTACCAAAAAGTCGGACATTGCGACCAGTTCTTCTGCCTCTGGGCGAATAAGTTTTACCAACTTATTGCTCTCTCTGGCATCCTGCCCAGAAATCCAGCAATAATGCTTTATATTTGTATACCGTCCAAAATATCTGCCTACCAGCGCACATTCTCCGCACCAAAAACTAATAATACCAATAATTTTATGCTGGCTTTTGAGCTGATTTAATTTCTTCCATACACGAATCCATTTGATAAATGTATTAGCCTTACCTTTCGGGGTGCTGCCAAAGGGAATTACAGTATTTTGATACCAATTATAAGATGCGGTGGAGACTGGGAGCCGGAAGCTCAAGATAATTATATTTAAGCTAGGGTAAAGGCGATTAAGCTCCTGGATAAATACCTGCTTTGTCGGAATCATTACGCTTTCAGCCTCGTTTTCAGGGAAACCGGGAGTAAGGATAACAAGTGTTGAGGTTTGTTTTAGCGCTTGCACAGACTTGATCTAGTGGCAAACAAGGTAGCAAACATAAACTTCAGAGCCAACCCAATATGCAGATTAGCTAAATTTAGCTCAATGAAAAAAGATTCTAAGACTGTCCCTTAATCCCTATCCTTAGACAGCTTTGTAATTTTAAGTGGGTTTGCAGTTAGATCAGCCAGTTCCCTTCTGCGCTTTACAATATTGAGAGCAGTGAAAAGAGCTTCCCTGAATGAACTTTCGGACGCAAGATTTTTTCCCGCAATATCGTAGCCAGTACCATGGTCTGGCGAGGTACGTACTACTGGCAAACCAGCTGTAAAATTAACTCCGTTATGAAATGCAATGTATTTAAATGGAATTAAGCCCTGGTCGTGGTACATTGCCAATACGGCATCAAACTTTAAGTGAGAACCATTAGCGAAGAAACCATCCGCCGGGTAAGGGCCGAAAGCAAAAATTCCTTTTTCTTTGGCTTCCTCAATAGCTGGGTGAATTACTTCTTGTTCTTCTTTTCCGATTAAGCCGTTATCGCCGGCATGGGGATTTAATCCCAAAACCGCAATACGTGGCTTCTGTATCCAGAAATCTGTTTTAAGGCTGTTCCGCATTAGTTCCAGCTTAGAAATAATAGCATCCTTGGTAATGCTTTTTGCCACCTCTCCTACAGGAATATGCCCCGTAACTACGCCTGTTTTAATATCATCACTCACTAAAAACATTAGCGAATCTTTGGAATTGGTGCGATGTTGAATATATTCGGTATGGCCGGGAAAATTAAAACTTTCGTTTTGAATGTTATGCTTATTTATCGGTGCTGTTACAAGGCAGTCAATATTTCCAGCCAGCAAATCAGTAACCGCCCTGTCTAATGATATAAAGGCGTATTTGCCACCTGTTTCGTTAATCACTCCCGGTTCAACTTTTACATCTTCTTCCCAGCAATTAATCATATTGGCCCGTTTCGGGTTTGCCTGATTAGGGTGATTAATTACGTTGAAACTGAAATCATTGATAGATAACGCTTTGCGATAAAAAGAAGCAATTTTGGTACTTCCATATACAACGGGCGTACAATAGTCTAAAATTTTATGGTCGGCTAAGGTTTTGATAATCACTTCTAAGCCAATACCGTTTACGTCGCCTATCGAAATTCCAACTTTTATTTTATCACTCATAGTCTCCAAAGATGTCTGTTCAAAACAGATATAAAAATTTCCACAAACTTAGATAAAATTCTTTTATATGCCTTTAGGAGAACAATCTATACTCCATTTTATTGCCACTAGTTAACAATTAGTCAATAGCCGAACCGCCCGAAAAAACAATAATAGCGCAGGTGCCGCCTATTTTTGCGTAATTTGCGCCAAAATAAGCGTTGATGAGTTCTGTTAGAGCAAAAAAACACCTTGGGCAACATTTTTTAACCGATAAAAATATAGCGGCGAAGATTGTTAACAGCTTAAGGCCTGAAGGAAAATATTCGGAGGTTTTGGAAGTAGGGCCGGGAATGGGTGTTTTATCTGATTTTTTGCTTCAAAACGATGCTTATCAAACCTATTTGATCGACCTGGATTCTGAATCCTGCGAATATTTAAACAAACAGTACCCTCAACTAGGCGAAAGGCTGATCAACGGCGATTTCCTTGAGCTTGATTTCAAATCGATATTCAAAGGGCAGTTGGCTGTGATCGGCAACTTTCCTTATAATATTTCGTCACAAATTCTTTTTAAAATACTCGACAACCGGGAGATCGTGCCTGAGATGGTAGGGATGTTTCAAAAAGAGGTTGCAGAGCGTTGC
This sequence comes from uncultured Pedobacter sp., assembly GCA_966211215.1. Lineage (GTDB taxonomy): Bacteria > Bacteroidota > Bacteroidia > Sphingobacteriales > Sphingobacteriaceae > Desertivirga. Next base: position 12,501 of record CBIHNR010000041.1, on the reverse strand, counting down.
ACCGCCAAAGCCGGCAGCAAAGAATACGGCATTTTGAGTGTTTTTGTACAGGCTTATTATAATGTTGAATATCTGTTTACAGTAAAGGCAGGAGTTTTTAATCCGCCGCCCAAAGTTCTATCGGCAGTTATCCGGCTTACCCGAAAAGACAACCAGAACCTGCAATGCGATGAGAAATTGTTCTGGAAGGTAGTAAAGGCGGGCTTTAATCAACGTAGAAAGACGCTACGAAATGCCCTATCCGCTGTTTTGCCTAAAGATAAAATGACTGAAGAGCCGGTTTTGGAATTAAGGGCTGAAAGGCTGACGGTTGACGATTTTGTGAAGCTGACTAATTATGTGAGTGAGCGGCTCTAATTAATTTTTCTTTTTAAGTTTTTCTAAACTCTCGACATCAGCAATATCTTGTTTTCTCCCAGAAGCTTTTTTATTCTGAATTAACTCATCTAAGCCTATGTAAATAATTTCCAAACTATCTACAGAGGCATGTATTGCATTTGTAAAGGCTTCGTCGAAAAAAATACCTGAAATTGAATTTAAAATATCTATCCGAAGAGGGGGGTACCCCAATTGTGTCACATAATTTTCTCGTAAAAAGTCTTCAAGATTAAGCCCCAAAGACTTAAACCCAAAATCAGTAAGCACCTTAAGCATTTTTTCTGCATTCTCCAAATCAGGCTTGATCCAAATATCCAAATCCCCTGTATGCCTAGGTTTACCATGAAATGCCAGAGCATGAGCTCCAACAATCATATACTTTACTTTATGTCTATTTAAAAGTTCAACAAACTCCTGAAAATCCTTTTCAAAAATCATAGCATGCGCTTTTGTACCACCTTTTCAATCTTTTCAGGAAATACTCCGTGCAACCATTTGAAGTAATTCTGTCTTAAACGTGTTACTTCAGCTAAACGCTCTTCGGGAGATCTGGAACGCCAAAATGCTATATATTGCGCATCCTGATCTTCCTGCTTTACTATATTTATTACCTTCTTCATTTCAATAACGCTTGCAAATTAATACTAGCCATTATATACATTTGCAGCTTTATCAAATTTACTCTTTAATGCCTGTAAAAAAAATCTTAATTGTAGATAAGCTCCACTCAACATTTAAAGAAGAAGCTATAAAACTTGGTTATAGCATAGATGATTTTCCTGACTATACTCGCGAACAAACAATTGCAGCTTTACATGATTATGAGGGCATTGCGGTACGCACCAAGTTTAAAATTGATAAAGAAATTATTGATGCCGGACCGAATTTGAAATTTATTGCAAGAGCTGGCGCGGGGCTGGATAATATTGACGAGGTGCATGCCACATCAAAGGGGATAAAGCTCCTGAACGCTCCGGAAGGAAATCGCGATGCAGTGGGCGAGTACGCTATTGGCATGCTGCTTTCTTTATTAAATAACCTCAGAAAGAGCGACATAGAGGTTAGAAACGGCATTTGGGACCGGGAAGGCAACCGCGGTTACGAACTTAAAGGAAAAACAGTTGGCATTATTGGGTACGGATTTATGGGGCAATGCTTTGCCAAAAAACTAAGGGGCTTTGATGTTAACATAATTGCTTACGACAAATATAAAACTGGTTTCAGCGATGTATATGTTACAGAAGTAAGCATGGAACAAATTGTAAAACAAACCGACATTTTGAGCCTGCATATTCCACTAACCCGCGAAACCAGGCAGTTAATAGACGATGAATATCTGTTTCATTTCCGCAAGCCTATCTTCTTTATCAATACAGCCAGGGGCGAAATCGTTAATACACAATCGGTTTTAAACGCCATACAGAGTGGCAAAATTTTAGGTGCCGGGTTAGATGTTCTCGAGGTTGAAAAATTTCCAGCGCTTGCCGAACAAAATTGGTACCCTCAACTGATTAACGAAGGCAAAGTATTGCTAAGCCCACATGTTGCAGGCTGGAGCTTTGAGTCTTACCAGCGCATATCAAAAGTTCTTGCTGAAAAGCTGGCGGCACTTTAATCAGTATTGGATACAGAATTTGTATCCAATACTGTTAACCAATAAGTTAATTGAGGCTGATATTAGGGTTGTAATTAATAAATTCTTCGTAAGCCTTACTCAAGGCCTTAACAGAGTTCACTTCAAAATTATCGCCCCAGGGAGTCCAGGAGATGAATTTCTGTTTTTTTTCTGAGGCGCTTTTAGAAGGGGTAATTTCTTCGTAAACACCAAAGTTACCGAGGGTGTAATACTTGATTTTCTTCGTCCGGTGGTCTAGAAGGTGAGACTTTGTAAGTTGGAATCCCATAGTTTTAATCCAATTCCTAATGGATAAAGCTCTGCTCCGTGTCATGATCAATCAAATTTAGTTTTTCATTAGGGGTTGACTTGTCCTTCAACGCAAATGTGCCAATACATGGCAATTCATTAGACGTTGTTGTTTTCAACATCATTTTGTAATGTATTTCGTTAGGCTAAAGCTATGGCTACATGATATCAACATGTAACATTGAGTAAACGCGGCTTCTGGAAATTCATTGCGCCAGCGGCCTACTAATCTTTTAAATCAGAACAATTTTGTTAACCGTTGCTGCCTTAATTATGAGCATTAAGGCATGCAATTTTTAGTGATTAACACCTTCTTAACAGTTTCTTCTTTTTAGTGTTCTTAAAATTTCAACTTTTTATTCGCAAAATGTGGAAAACCATTGTGGATAAACATCTGATACTCAAATACAATAAGAATATCAAAACAGTACGGGCCGCAATATTCTTTTATAAGAAGTATAAGAACACAATGAGCAAGACCATAATTGTATCAAACAGGTTGCCGGTAAAGATCTCAAGGGATAATGATGAATTTATATTAAAACAAAGCGAAGGCGGCCTTGCCACCGGGCTTGGGTCCATTTATAGGCAAGGCGAAAATGTGTGGCTAGGATGGCCTGGAGTAGAAGCGTCGTCTCCCGAAGAAGAACAAATTATTACACAAAAGTTGTTAGAGATAAACCTACTGCCAGTTTTCTTAACTCAAGAAGACATTAATCTTTACTATGAAGGTTTCTCTAACGAGATATTATGGCCAATTTATCATTACCACCCAACTTATGCTGTGTATGAGCAGGCATTCTGGGAGAGTTACCAGCTTGTTAATCAAAAATTCAGGGATGCCGTTTTAAAAATTGCCGAACCTGGCGATACAATCTGGGTGCATGATTATCAACTACTATTACTGCCCGGATTAATCAGGCAGATGGAGCCTGATTTAACCATTGGTTTTTTTCAGCATATCCCTTTCCCTTCCCACGAGTTATTCAGATTAATTCCCTGGAGAAGAGACATCCTGGAAAACATGCTCGGTGCTGACCTGATCGGCTTTCACACCTTCGACGATGTAAGGCATTTTATTAGTGCTGCAACCCGTGTGCTGCCTATATATGCCTCGGCTAATGTGATTTCATATAACGACCGGCAGATTGTTGCGGAGTCTTTTCCCATGGGGATCGACAACCACAAATTTGAAGAACTAACCAAGGACGCACAGGTGCAAGAACACATCTCTGAGTTAAAGAAAAGTTTTGGCGACAACAGGATTGTTCTATCCATAGACCGGCTTGATTACAGTAAGGGAATACTGCAGCGTTTGCAGGCCTTTTTACTTCTGCTTCAACAGAATCCGGAATACATTGGCAATGTTGTACTCTATATGATTATCGTACCTTCTCGCGACACGGTGCCCAAATATAAAGACCTTAGGGACGAGATCGATAAAATGGTTGGCAATATCAATTCACTCTACCGCACTTTAAACTGGCTTCCGGTACATTATTACTATCGATCTTTTCCGATTGAGATGCTTACTGCCCTTTATTACATTGCTGATGTTTGTTTGGTAACGCCTATGCGAGATGGAATGAATTTGGTTAGCAAAGAATATATTGCCAGCCGGACTAACAATACCGGCGTGCTCATTTTAAGCGAAATGGCTGGAGCGGCTAAAGAACTAATTGATGCTATCATTGTAAATCCCAATAATATCAGCGAGATGTATCGGGCAATTTTGGAAGCTTTGGACATGCCCGAACAGGAACAGCAACGAAGAATGGGCCAGATGCGTGAGCTGGTTGCCAAATTCAACATCAGGCATTGGGTAAAAATCTACATGGACCGCCTTTATGAAGTGAAACAGTTACAGGCATCAATGCTTGCTAAACACATTGGGAATCAACGCAGGAGCTTTATTGAAAAGGAATATCAAAAGGCAAGCAAGCGCATTATTTTTCTGGACTACGACGGCACACTGGTTGGCTTTCAAACCAATATATATAAGGCTTCGCCCGATGATGCCCTTATTCAATTATTAATCAAACTAAGCGACGACTCTAACAATCAAATTGTTCTCATTAGCGGCCGCAAACATGAGAACCTGGAGGAATGGTTTGGAAGCCTTCCGCTAGATATTGTTGCCGAACATGGCGCCTGGCAAAAGAAATACAATTCAGAATGGACTCAGCAACCTGGCCTATACAACCACTGGAAGCAAGACATATATCCCATTTTGGAAACCTATACTGACCGTACGCCCGGCTCATTTATTGAAGAAAAAACTTTTTCGCTGGTTTGGCATTACCGAAAAGTAGATAAGGGCTTAGGAGAACTACGTGCCAACGATTTAATGGCGAACCTTCGCTATATTACTGCAGACAAAGGACTGCATATGCTTCCTGGCAGTAAAGTAGTTGAGGTGAAAAACATGGAAATCAACAAAGGAAAGGTTGCCCTTACCTGGCTTAACGACGAACCATATGATTTTATCATGGCTTTGGGAGATGACCATACTGATGAAGACATTTTTAAAAACCTTCCACCTGAAGCGGTAACCATTAAAGTGGGTAGCAATATTTCGGCAGCCAAGTTCTACCTGAATGATTTTAACGAAGTAAGGGCATTCCTTACATCCTTGGTAACACAAACTGAAACAGCGCAGTAAACTGTTTATAATGATTTTCTGAGTGTTATACGAAAAGGAACTTCCACATGCGTTCTGGAATTTTCCAGAATCATCTTGGCAGCTATTGCCCCCATTTCATAAAAATCAGTAGATATGGTGGTAATGCCATTTAAGATTACTTTCTTAAGTGGCGTTTCGTTGTACGAAATTACCCCTACCTGCTTGCCAACTTCCAATTTATTAGAAATAATGCGTTCGATTAAAAGCACCAGGTCGTCTTCCATTAAGTTGATGAAAACCTGACCCTCTTCAATGGTTTCGTTTTCTATAGAAGTAATTACTTTGTGATTAAAGGCATACTGCTGGCAAAATCGCAGGAAGCCTTTTTTAATTTCACGCGGATAGTAAGATTTCTCGGGGAATATTAGTTTAATGGTATGATACTTACTTAAGGCCTCGCGAGCTTGCTCCAAAGCATTATAAATATCTTTTTCGAAGTTCTCGTATACAGCTGCATATTCGCCATCAACACCCGGAACCTTCTTGTCTAAAAGAACCAGCTTTTCCTTCGGGATAGTATTAATGATTTCATAAGCGTTTTCGCCTCCCTCCAAAAAATGAGGAATGACCACATAATGTGAATAGCCCTCCATTTTATTGCCTAAAAGCTTTTTAAATAGCTTTAAATCATTGTTGTACACATAAAAATCAACTGCAACCTGCTCGCCTAAAGCTGAGACAAAAGCATCGTAGACAATTTTTTTATGAGAGCTAAGCTTGTTGAACAGAAGGCAGATGCGCAGAGTTTGCCTGAAATCTGTAGCGGTTATATAGTAACCCTTGCCTGGGATAGAGCCTAAAACACCAATTTTTTTCAGGTATTTATACCCCTTTTCTGCCGTATCCCGCGATATTTCCAACTCGTAACTTAACTCATTGATCGAAGGGAGCATATCATTCTTTTTGATTTTTCCGGCTTCTATAGCCGTCAAAATTGAGTTTGTAAGCTGAAGATATTTTGGAGTAGCAGAAAACTCATCAATATGAATATGTTCAAAAATTTTAGCAGGCTTCATCGGATCAAGGAGTAATTACACTTTAACCAACAATTTTACCTTTTTTATTTAAACTACGCCAATAAGAATGTTTTTTTATGCCTTCGCCTGTTGAAAATAAAAAAGCCAGACTACATTTATAGCCTGGCTTCTACTAGGTTAAAAAATCTATTTTGTATAAGGCGTAATTGTTACCGGGCCAATCAAGCCCGAAGGCAGGGGTTTCCAATTTGCGGCATTAAAACTTTGATAGTTGATATTCACAAAATTTATTTCATGATAGTTACGCCATTGGATACCTTTTTTATCCATATCTCTTATGCGGTTTGCCATAAGGTTAGCCACTTCAATACGAATTGTGTTTTTCTTACCTGGAATTAAATACTGACCGATACGAGTTCTAAATGGAATACTCCATAAAATTCCAGCGTCCTGGCCATTAACCCAAACTCTCGCGCTTTCGTGAACCTTGCCTAAATCAAGCATAAATTCATCCGCCTTAACTTTTGGCATTTTAAATGTGATCGTATACTCGCCGGTGCCTGAATAGGCCAGGGCTGCTGTATCTTGCAAATCTGTCCATGAAACCAGCTGGGTCAGCTTTTTATCAAGCGGCAATGTAGGCCCGCCATCTTTGAAATGCAGATTCCAGGTCCCTTTAACTTCAACTGCCGGAGATGGATTATCCAGATATACCCAATTATTTTCCACGCCCAAAGCCTTTTCTGAGGCTCTTATAATCAAAGCTTCGCCTGGCAGCATCTGTATTTTTACCTGAGTTTGCCCTTTGTCTGAAGACGATATTCCTTTACCATATTTGCCGCTTTGCGGATCTAAAATCACTACAGAAGAAGCCTTTACATTTAGTGGTAAAGTCTGGTTGATAGCCTTTGCCGTATGGTTTACCAGGTAATAATATTTGTCATTGTCAGCCTGGCGGCGAATAAACTTAAGTCCTGTTTCTGCAAGTTTTTCAGGATTGATCCCCTTAAATTCCAATGCCTTTTGCACATCGGCAGCAAGAAGGATTAAGCCGCTACCAATTTTGGTTTGCTTAATTCCATTCCCGGAATCATTAAAGTTCAAAGTTGCCAAAAGGGCATTCAGCTTCTTGCGGTTTTGCTCAAGATTACTTAAACCCTGAACGTCTTTCGGCAAGGCTTCTATGATAACGGTTGCCCCTGCATTAGCTAGCTCCACAATTTTCTGCAGGGTTTCAGCCGGGATGATCTCGGCCTTTGGCACTATCAAAACTTTATAAGGTGAGGAATTTGAAGAAGTGCTAATTGATCCATTAGCGGCTACAGATTTTTTCAGCAAGTTATCCGACACAAAATCAAGCGAATAACCAGCCTTTTGCAATTCGGTAACGTTTTTATAAAATGCTGTTGGATGCAGCCAAACATCAATATCATGCACTTTAAGCGGCATATCCATTCCTTTTGCATTATTCCAGGCGTCGTACACTGGCCAGTACATCAAAATTTCATTGTCAGATTTTCCAGCTTGAAGAACTGATTGCACTCTGGTGATATAGTCGTTCAGCCCAGGAACATGTGCCCAAAAGCTATTGGCAGGAACCATGTTTACCGAAGCATAGAACAGCCATCCTGGCCATTTTACATCTTCTGGTGAATAGGTTGTACCATGATAAAACACATGGTTAACTCCCGAAAGGAAAACCTGCTCCACCTCTGGCTTTGCCTGAGACAGGGAGGTTTTAAAATGTTCGGTTAGCCAGGTAAATGTTTCGCTGGAAATCAGGTTATGCCCAGCCACATGCCCGGCGGAAGAGGCAAATTTAAGCATCACCGGATCTGGATCTACGTTACGGATATCCGCACTATCGCGGCGTAAGCCGGGAATTGGAAAATAGCTTGATCCGAAAGTTTCGCATTCGGGAATATCAACTGCTGCATATAAATCCAGCAAATTCCCTGGAGAGCCATGTGCCTGATTCTTAGATATGCCTTTGTATTTATGTGCCCAACTGGTCCATGGCTGCGTGAAATTCTCCAGAAGCATTTCTGCCATTGTTTCGCGATAATCGGATTTTAACCGGGCAACTTGCTGTGACGTCGAATCCTTACTTACCAAATCTCTGATGAATAAACGCAGGTCGTACCCTCTCCTTTTTTGGAATTCAGCATAAAAATCATCGCTCCAATCGGCATTGTACACCTCATAGCTATCGTTATAAAATGCCCTTACATTCGGAGAAACTCCATTGAAAGCTTTGTCAAAACGCCCAAGGTATGCATCCAGTGCAGATTTCGAGAAATGGTTAAGCGTAAAACCCTCCCCTCCCGGAGCTGCCCTTTTTACCATCTGGCGTGTGCGTCCGCTAAATGAGGCATATACATCCCACTTTCCGGTTTTGGGCTGCCATTTTAAATTGCCTTCTGCATCAACCTTGTCTATCAATTGCAATATGCCACCTTTATCACCGTAAGCGGTAACAGATTGTAATTTTGTAAGGCCAGCCTTAGGATCTGTTATCACCAGTTTTTCGGTAAAAGCTTTCCCTGCTTCAACAGCGTATTGCTTCACTATAATTTTTGCCGCAGCATATTCTGCCGGCACCTGAGGGCCTCCAAAAGGCCAGCCTGTACCGTTGGTTAAATCAACGCCCATATTGAGGCTTCCGGCTTTTTTAACCGTAAAAGCAAGCATCTTCATCCATTCGGGCGACAGATATTGGAGGTAGCGTTTTTCGTATCCTTTGGCGCCGTAAATCGGAGCGATTTCAACTCCGCCAATTCCTGCTTTCTGGTAAGTTTCGAGCAAGGCGGAAATATTTTTCTCATCTACGGCATTTCCCATCCACCACCAACGTGTCCAGGGATGAGTTTCTTTTTTTACTTCTGGCCAAACTGAATTTTGCGCTTTTACGGCGAGGTTGGAAGCTGCAAATCCTGCCAAGAGTAACAGTGTGTGTTTTGTTAATTTCATGTATTATCCTATTCTAGTGGTTGGTGAGGACACCAACCACGGCAAAATTAGTTTAAAGAAAAACAGGCCTGACAGGTTTTCAAAACCTGTCAGGCCCGTTTTTCTTTAAATTAATCCAAATGAAAAACTTCTTCTAAAGGAGTACTTACCGGCGAATTATCTGGATTAGTATCCATAATGTCAGCCATGTATGCCCACCATTTTTTCACTACTTCTGTACTTCCCAAATCTTGTGAGGATTGGTTTCCTTCCTGCTTTTGAACAGCGAACAGCGTATTGGTTTCTTCATCCAGGAAAATGGTATAATCACTTATGCCGCTTTGTTTTAGCAGATCTTTTAACTCTGGCCAAAGCTCATCGTGGCGTTTTTTATATTCTTCTTTGAAGCCAGGTTTTAGCTTCATTTTAAAGGCTAGTTTTGACATGGTTGGTTTTATGTTTAATTTATGTTGAAAGTCTGGATATTCATTTCATTTATTAATCAGACAACGGACAAGCCTATGCGTTTTGTCATCTCGACGATAGGAGAGATCCTAAGGCTACACGCATAATAAGGCGCTTTAAGATCTCTCCGAAGTCGATGACAAAAGGGCTAGCCTGCACATCGCCGGAGATCATCCCTATATTTTGTTTTCGCAAAAAGCTCTTTACTAATAGTTCACTAACAGTTCCGTATTTGTTTTTTGAGTTCCGGTGGTTTTAACGTACAAAGTTTTTTCTTTTGCATCATAGAACCAGCCGGCTTTAGTTAAGCCAGCAATCGATGTAGCCCCTTTAACTGCTTTACCATTCTCAGACACTTTTGCGGGCGCCTTCTCTTCCGGCCATCTCACTTTAGCTAAATAAGTGCGATTAGCAGGCATATAGCCTCCGGTGGCTTTGGAAATGTTCACTTTTAAAGCTCCGGAAGAACCGGCGGATGTAATACGGGTTAGGCTAAACTTACCAGTCTTGTAATCAAGGCTTGAACCATCATCTTCGTATAAATCAAATGATGAATTCTCGCCGGGGAAAATATCCAAAGTGATTTCATTCACCGGTTTTTCATCGGTGTATTTCATATCTGGCTGCATTGGAATAATAGCTCCGCCTTTTGCAAATACAGGAATTGTATCTGGGGGCGTAACTACATGTATATATTGCTTGCCCGTGTATTTCTTGCCAGTCCAGTAATCGTACCAGGTTCCTTCCGGCAGATAAACCGACCGGGTTTGCGCACCTTTGGTAGTTACCGGACAAACCATCAGGTTATTTCCGAACAGATACTGGTCGCCTATTTCATAAACATTATTATCGTTTTGATATTCAAGCACAAGGGCTCTCATCAAAGGCATACCAGTCTGATTAAGATTATACGCGTTACTGTAGATATAAGGCATTAAACGGTAACGCAAAATATCATACTTTTTGAAGTTTGCCAGTGCTTCCGGACCGTAGCTCCATGGTTCTTTGTAGTTAGGATGCTCCATACCAAAAACCAATGCAATTGGGCTAAACATTCCAAATTGAACCCAGCGGTTATACAATTCAGGATCAGCAACATGCTCAAAACCACCCATGCAATGCGACCAATAACCAACTCCGGAAAGTCCGATATTGATACCTGCTTTGATTACCGGAGCAAAGTATTGCCACTCGCTAGGCCAGTCGCCGGCAAAAATGAACGGATAGCGCTGGATACCAGAATAACCTTCGCGGGTTTGGTTTAAACCGCGAATTTTATTGAAATCCTGGAATTTCTCGTAAGGTGCCTTTGCATAGGCAACCGGGAAAACGTTATGCAATTTTTCAGCTGCTTTATCAGTTGGCCCGGTTTTATCGCTCTCATTAGCCAAACCTCCGAAAGCACTTCCTTCGTCTGTCTTCAAAAACTTGGCACCTTGTGAAGCGACTTTCATCACCCCATTTTCCCACCACCAGTCTACAGATTTTTGGTCGAAGAAGTTAACAAACTCACCTTTATTACCAGGTTCGGGATATACCAAGCCTTTAGCACGGGCCTGATCCAGCAAGTTTAACTTATTTCCGTTATCAAAACGAGGGCGCAGGTGCAAGCCAACCATTTTGTAATTCATGGCATATAAGCTGTCAAACATCCCTTTTGGATTCTTAAAGGTTTCTCTCCATTCGAAAGAAGTAGCACCTTTTCCACCGTTCTTGCCAAAAATCCTCCAGGTGGAATCCAGCCATAATAAATCCACCGGAATACCCATTTCGCGAAACTTCTTCGCTAGTTGAATCACGTAATTGTCTGAGGTTTGTGCTTCGTGCCCCCAGGTCCCCCCGCTGTAAGTTCCTGCATGTAAACCCAATGCAAACTTTGGAACTAATGGAGCTCTACCCGTTAATGAGGTATAATCTGAAAGGATAGACGGGAACGTTGGCCCGTAAATGAAATAATAATCCAGTTCGCCATCAGCTGCTTTAAAGCTGTATTGATCGTTACGGCTGCTCCCCATATCCCACTCTGTGGCAAATGAATTGTGGAGGAAGATTCCATATCCTTGTGTACTCATGAAGAACGGTACCGGGCAATAGTTTGCCTCCAAAATATTGTAAGCACCAACTGCATGTGGCAAACCAGTTCCCCTGCCTACATTAAGCTTTACTTTTTTGCTTTTGCGGTCGAGAAAGTCCATGCGTTCGCCAAAGCCAAAGAAATGTTCCTCAGCAGACAATTGCTTGGCGCATGAAACTGCCTCGCCGTCTTTTGCCATTCCTGCCCCTGTTTCGGAAGATAATAGCTTACCCTCTTTCGTATAAACATCTATATGGAAGGGAGCTTTATATACTTTTATATTTAATTTTTCGGTTTGCAGCTGAAAATGATCTGCTGCTTCTGATGAGTTTACCTGAACTGAGGGGTAGTTGTAATTTACCACCATCAGATTTTCGTTTGCTTCAAAACTGCGGCTCCAGGCGCTGCGTACGCGAAACATTCCCGGGGTACAGAATTCCAGTTTTACATCGGCATTACTGGTTGAAAAGAAAAATTCATTCCCTTGTTTTTTAAAACCGGAACTGTAGCTACCGGCGTTTTGCGCAATTGCGGAAAAGGCTATCGCGCTTAAGGCAAAAAGGGACTGGAAAAATTTATTCATTGATTATTTATTTTTTACCACAGAGGGCACAAAGATTTCGCAGAGAGACACAGAGCTTAATTTCGCGCAAAGGCGCGAAGGTTTCGCAAAGACGCTTTCCTTTCGAGTGGAAAGTGTCTGACACTTAAAGCGCTTGCCAGCCCTGCCAAACCAAACTGCCTAATTACTTCTTTAATTTATAAACTTCAGTTCCTGCTAATAAGAAACAGCCTAAGCCATAATCTTCGAAGTCTGGCTTGCTGGTATAGCTTACCGGCTGTCCATCTTTCGGCTCTTTACCAGTACCTTGAACGTAGCCCAAAAAACCGTTTGGATGCACTGATTCTTTCACCATTGCATTCCAGGCTTTTAAAAGAACAGGAAGATATTCATCTCGGCTTACAATGCCATTATTTACTCCCCAGGCCATGCCATAAACAAAAAGCGAGGTTCCTGTTGTTTCTTTACCACCATAGTTGTTTGGATCAT
>CBIHNR010000040.1:0-33312 GCA_966211215.1 uncultured Pedobacter sp. | reverse complement strand
CGCCATGGGCATCCAGAAATCGAAACTCCTGCTCCCAAAAACCAAGGGAATCATGCAGGCATTTAGCCAGACTATCTACCACCATAGGCCTTTCATCTGGATGAATACGCTGTTTAAACCATTCTCTATCTGTAATAATATCCGATTTATAGCCATATTGCAAATGGAGGTTTTTATTGAAGTGGACAATTTCGCTGTTAATATCAGCTTCCCAAAGTACCTCCTGGCTGCTTGTTTTAATAAGCTCAGCTTTCTCAATAGCCTTGTTAAGCTGCAGCTCTTTCAGCAATTCCTCCGTAATATCTTCAAAGTAAACGGCTATGCCCTCATCGCTTGGGTGCACATTTACACGGAACCATTTAGCCATCGGTTCATAATATTCTTCGAAGGAGCATGGACGCCGGGTTTCCAGGCATTTGGTATATAGTTCAGCAAACCGGGATTCGCGGGCTTGGGGAAAGAGGTCCCATAGGTTTTTACCCAATACTTGCTGTTTAGTGAGCCCTGCAATCTCCTCTGCTTTATGATTCCAATAAGAAACATTCCAGGAACTATTGCATGTAAAAAAACCTTCATTAATGGTTTCTACCGTCTGCTGCAGCCTTAATTCTGTTCGCATTAGTTGATTTTCAATAATTCTTAGAGAACTAAGGTCTTTAGTTGCGGTCACCATTCTAATTAATTGGCCAGAGGAGTTATACAGGCAATACGACTGGGCGACAACATCTTTATACTCGCCATTTGCGCATCTGAGGCGGTATTCAATCTCCCATTGCGAGGCTTGCTTTACCAAGGTTGTCTCAAATGCCTTTCGAGTATGCTGCAAATCTTCGGGGTGAATTATATCTTCCCACCAGGCTTCTGGCCTTGTTATTACCTGTTTAGGATACCCCAGTATATTAAAAATGGCGTGGTTAAATTCCATTTCATTCTTATGTACATCCCAATCGCAAATTATATCGTTGGTTGCTTTGTTTACCAGTTTGTATCTTTCATAAAGCCGAAAAAATTCCTTTTCATTATTTTTTTCTTCTGTGATATCCTGTACCGTGCCTAATATTTTATAGGGGATGCCATTTTTCCGCTCCAACTTTCCGTACTGTTTTAAATAAAGTACCTGGCTGCTTTCTGTGGTATAAGAATGTGTAAAGTCGAGGCGCCCTCCTTTCTTCCCTAGTTGATCCCATACGGCCCTAAACTCTTCCTGTTCTTCTGCTGAAAGCATTTCCATAAACAGCTTCAAGTTTATTTCCCGGCTGGCATCGAGGCCCAACAGGCTATAAACCTCGGGCGAGCATTTGAGGCTTTCCGTTTCGATATGGTATTCCCAATACGCAACCTTGGCTAATTTTTGAGTTAAAAGAAGCGCCTTTCTTTGTCTTGAAAGGATTTGGTTTAGTCTCTTTTCACTTACATACAGGCTTCTTATTTCATCCTGCTGGCGGCTGATTTCTCTACGGCTTTCAATAATTTCATACAGGGCTTTTACTCGGGTTAACAGCAATGAAAGATCTATAGGCTTTGTGATATAATCTATTGCCCCATGCCGGTATCCTTTAAGTATAAAGTTGGAGTCGGTATAATTTGCAGAAAGAAAAATTATGGCCGTGTGTTTTGCCTTACTGTAGCCCGAAATTATCTCGGCTACTTCAAATCCGTCCATGCCAGGCATTTGCACGTCCAGCAAGATCAGGATGTAGTTCGTTTTTAAGACTTTCTTTAAGGCTTCTTCGCCCGAAGACGCTGTATCAACTTTAAAATTATTATGTTCAAGAACACTTTTTAGAGAGTAGAGATTTTCTGGTATATCGTCGACAATTAAAATCATATAGGTAATTATGATGTTAGATATCGAGCGCTAATTGAGAGTATCCTATAAATATAAAAAATTTACTGCTAACTGATTAATTAAAACAAAATTATTACACTATTTGAAAGGAATTACTTCTTATTAGACGGTGCATATTGATGGATTCCCACAGAAGGCCTTTGGCTGTAAATTACCTTGTTACCAAAAAAATCTTTAAGCTCTGCGCTGTGAATAAGCCTGCCTGAATTGTGTAGAGGCGACTTATCTGATAACCTGAATTGTTCTGCAGCTTTTAAGCCTGTTAAGCCCAAGCGGGGAGTGCCCAGAAAAAGGGGGTCGGCTGTTATGGCAAACAAATCTTGCGGCCGGCTAAGATGGTTTCCGTAGTACACATTGTTTTCAAACAAGGTGCGGCTGCCTAGGCTAAGATTATAGTTCACTGGTGTGTTTACGTAAAAAATATTGTTACTGAAAACGGTGCTATCAGCTAAGCCATTCCAATCGCTGATTTCTACTAATGTACTGTCTATCAACGGCAGTTTTGGAAACAGATACACGATATTATTATAGATTTTTGAGTTTTTTACCGGGCCAGCAATATGGAATACTGGCGAAAAGCCAGCATGTTTTCCCTTAGCCCTCAAGCCGTCATTTACGCTTAGATTGTAACGGACAACTGTGCCGGTATTGCCTATGCTCGATGGCTTTTTTGCTCCTCCATCGTTACACAGTAATAAAAAGCCGCCTTCATTATCATGACTGTAATTGTATTGAATAAGTGTGTTGCGGCAGTTCCAGTCTGAATCGAAGCCTTGTGCATCCCAGGGGGCTTTATGGCCACTTACTTCGTTGTATTGAATGATGGTATTGTCGCAGCTCCAGGGCCAGATACCGGCAGCAGCTTCCCCATCAGGCAGCAGCCTCGGGCAGTCTTGCATTGCATTATATTCAATTAAAGCACCATCGCATCCAATGGGTACGATACCATCGCCGGGAATGCCTTCCAAGAGGTTGTTTCTTATGATAACGTTTCTGCTCGGATGCCAGTTACTTCTCTTCCAATAGCCGTTTATAAGGATACCGTTACGGGTACAACGCTTTATAGTGTTATCTGCAATCAAAACACCATTGAAGGTTGATACTTTTTTATCGCCCGAATTAGCTAAAAAAATGCCAGCTCCCCCACCTTCATTTTTCACTAAGCTTCCGTTTACATCGTGGATATCCAGGTTAAGTAACTGAATCTGGCGGGCCTCACCGAAATCTTCTAATTCTACGAACACCCCGCATCGCTTTGCTTTTATGGATGCCCCGTAATTGGAAATGTCCAAGTTTTTTACTGTAATATATTCTGCATTATATACATGTAGGGCTGATAATTCAATACCATTACCTTGTATTCGAGGTTTATAACCCTCGCCATATTTATCAATCTGAATTGGCAGGCCTTCCCTTCCAGAATCCTTTAGCTTTAATTGCCCTTCGTAAATTCGGCCGGACCTGAATAGGATTTTATCTCCTGGCAAAAAATCGGAGCTGTTTACTTTGTTAAGGGTTTTCCAGGCTTCTCTTTGCGATGCACCTGAGCTCGAATCATCTCCGGCCAAGGCATCGATGTAGAATGTCCTTCCTTGCGGGAAATTGTTTACTTGTTTGCTGTCCTGAAGCAGGGGAATCAGCACTAACAACCATAAAAAAAGCTTCATAGAAATGTGTAATTGAAAGGCTGCCGGGCGGGCGCCCGGCAAGCCGTTTCGACCAATATAATTAAGGAAAGATCTTTTTTACCACCCTGGATTTTGAACCATTGCAGGCATCTTTGATATTTCTGCCTGAGGTATTGGTAACAAATACATTTCGGGGCGGAAGTTGTGCTTGCGAATAGATACCGTAGGAGTATATGTGAAAGTATTGTTCAACTCTTTGATAACCTGGATTCCACGATTAAATCCATTATCTGTTTGTTCGGCAATCTTCCATCTCCGCACATCAAAGAAACGATGATCTTCATAAGCTAATTCAATGCGCCTTTCATTACGGATCAGGCTTTGCATGTCTGCTTGAGATATTCCTGCCGGGATACCATAACGGCTGTCGGCACCTGCATCTATGCCAGCCCGTTTTCTGATTAGCTTGATTTGAGTGACAGCATCTTCTGTCCGCCCAACTTCATTCAAAGCTTCAGCGTATCCTAATATTATTTCTGCAAACCTGATTAAAGGCCAACCTCTTTCTGTGTTACTATTGGAATTATCATCAAGCATTTTTCTAACATAGTACCCCGTTGTTGTGCTGGTAACATCTGCGTGAGGCGTTAGCGTACCATTGGCATTTCTTTGATGGTAAAGATTCATGGGTTGCTTACTATTACTGGACGATAGATAAAAAGGCGCACCGTTATAAATGATCGTGTATGCAAAACGCGGGTCACGGCCAACATATGGATTTGTTTCGCTATACCCAGACGTAAGGTCAGTAATGGGCTTTCCATTTTTCATCGGAAAGGCATCTACCATATTTTGTGTAGCATGAGAATTGAAGGCTCCACCTCTGGTTGAAGACAGATAATGGCCTTCGAATGTTCGATTGCCCCCCTGTAAACGAGCAAAAATGTATTCGGGGTTAACACGCATCAAAAACACCCGGTAAAAACCATAACCTGGGGCTGTTACATTATCTTCATACAAGGCATATTTCGACGCCCCCAATTCATCTTTCAAATTAATCACTGCTTCTGCTGCCTGTAATGCTGTTTCCCATCTAGCTACGGAAGCCGTTGGATAGCTTACAATTTTAGCCAATTCTTGATTGGTAGTTATAGACCCACCATTGAACAGCGGACTGGCCGCATATAGTAGTATGCGAGCTTTTAAAGCAAGGCAAGCACCTTTAGTGATACGCCCGTAATCCTCATCAGCACGGGTGGCAGGCAGGACTGATGCAGATTCATCTAGTTCCTTAACCAGATAATTGACACATTCTTCGTAGGTATTTCTTTTTAAATTGATTATATCATTAATTCCAAAAACCACATCTCCTATAATTGGAATTCCGCCAAAGCTCTTCAAAAGATATTCGTAATACCACACTCTTAAAAAACGTGCTTCGGCCACCATTAAATTTTTTCTTGGCTGAGACAAAGGAATCTGGGGCATCTTTTGCAGTAATAAGTTCACCCTACGAATGTTTGCCCAAGGAGTGCTCCAAAAATCATCAACCACGTTTCCAGGGCTAACAGTACCAGCATAAAGCATAACTGCTTTTTGCGTACCGCCAGAGTAACGGTATTCTGCCTCATCAGTAGCCTGTTCCAGGTTTCCGTGCGAGTCCCAGCGGCCTTTGTTAAAGCTAAATCCTATGTCGTTATATATCCGGGTAAGAAAACCGATACTTCTAACGCTATCGGTAAATACCATTTGCTCTGTAATGGATGAAACATCCTGATTTTCAAGAAATCCCCCATTCTTCTTACAGGCCACTAAAAACATTGCTATTGCAAGAAAACTAATAATTCTTTTCATACCTGTTATTTCTTAGAAGGTAACACTTAAGCCAAAATTGATAACTCGCTGCGGTGGATAATTCAGGTTTGCACTTCCTGAAAGTATCTCAGGGTCTAATGAATAGCGTTTGTACAGCTTAGACCATGTAAATAAATTATATCCGGTTGCAAATACACTTGCCGATTGTAAACGGATTTTTTTAATTAAAGAAGCCGGGATAGAATAGTTAACCTCGGCAGATTTTAACCTAAGGTAGTCGCCAGGGCTCAACCAGAAGGTTGACATATTTGCACGTGCATCGTTAGAACCGGGCTGCAAGCTTAACCGTGGATATTGCGCACTATTGCCCAATGCTGGTGTCCATGCTTGTTGGTGTACAGGCAACATATTGGAACCTAAAAACTGTACGTTCTCTGCAATTGCCGAAGCCACAAAGTCGGTAGCACCCTGGAACAACACGCGTATACCAAAATTTTTATAACCAAAACTTGTTTCGAAGCTATAGTTAACCGGAGCTACGTTTGCCGGGGTTGACACATAAGCCTTGTCAAACTCATCAATTTTACCATCTTGGTTTAAATCAGCATATTTTAAGTCGCCTGGCTTATTACCAGACCCAAACTTGGCGCTTTTCTGAACATCCTCGTCATTTTCATAAAAGCCAATCCACTGGTAGGCAAGCTGAGAATTTACATTCATTCCTGTTTGAGCCATCCATGGGTATTTCGGTGTAGCTTCATCCCTAAATAGAATTTTATTTCGGGCTACCGAATACATCCCCCTTACGCTATACCTAAAATCCTTACCGACTTTATTTTGATATTTAAGCTCTACCTCATATCCCTTATTATTAACCCGTCCCATGTTTACCCATGGGAGTATTTGGCCAAACACTTGCGATACTGTACCCCTTGTAGTTAAGATATTGCTACGTTCATTATCAAAATAGTCTACCACACCAGTTAGGTGACTGTTAAACATGTCGAACTCTACAGCGGCATCAAACTTCGTTTCTTTTTCCCAGGCTACAGCTTCATTAGCTAGCCTGCCTTCCAAAATTCCGTTATAGTTGTTATGTGTTAAGCCAAACGAGGCACTTCCATTACTGGTATAGGTTTGCCGAAAAGCAAAATTCCCATCGGTTCCGCTATCTGAACCTACCGAACCGTACGAGCCTCTTATTTTTAAGCGGTTAACAATCTTGATATTGTTTTTAAAGAAGGGCTCTTCTGAGATATTCCATCCTGCGGATACGGCAGGGAACCAGTCATAACTTCTGTAAGAAATAAACCTGTCTGATCCGTTTCTGGCAGCAGCAATTTGAAACAAATACTTATTCCTAAAATCGTAAATCAAACGCGTGCTATAGCCATTGTACTTAAATGGTATATAATTTGTGGATGTAAAATTTATATTGTTATTCCTGGTATCGCCTCTTTTTAAATCTTTTCGCTGGTTATATAACACTAAGGCAGAAATATGATGGCTGCCAAACGTGCGATCGTAATTTATGCTTCCCTGCATTGTTAAAAAGCGTTGGGTTGAACCGGCATCATAACCTAAAAAATAGCGTTGCTGCCGATAGGTGTTTGCAGGAAAAGAGGTATAAGTATCGTTGTTCGAGTTCCATATATAAGATGGGCCAGCATCTCTGGTAATATTTCTATTGTACCCGTAATTACTAGTATATGCCGCTACCCCTTTTGCCGATAAGCCCTTAGTTATAAATCCCAGCTTATAATTTACAGTGGTATTAAAGTTCATGTTGTTCTCATTCGCCCGTCTGTATCCGCCATTTGTTAGCCTGTTAACTATATTATTTAGATTGTAACGACTAGGATATAAGGAGTTTATGTATCCAAAAGATCCATCTGGATTATAAAGCGGATATGAATATGGTGCCAGTGAAAGGTAGTTGGTATATTCATAAAATACCGTTTTATCAGATCCGTTAGGGTGGCTGTAATTAGGGCTGTTTACCTGGCCTATGTTTCCGGATAAGTCTAGTTTTAATCCCAGATCCTTATTAACATCTATATCTAAGTTCGACCGGTAGTTATAGCGTTTATGAAAATAGTTGTTGTTAACATCTGTTTTCTCACCAAAGTTATTCAGCATTCCATTTTGGTAGAGGTGGCCTATTGATATAAAATAACGTGTTTTCTCGGTGCCACCTGAAAGGTCAAGATTATTACGTGTTTGCATACTAAAATCACGGAATAACACATCTTTCCAGTTTACATCAGGATACGCGTAAGGGTTAGATCCAGTTCTGAAAGCTTCCAAAGCTGTTTCATTAAACACAGGGGCTACACCATCGTTTGCTGCTGCCTGATTATGCAAGAGCGCACTTTCGTAAGCGTTTAAATATTCAGGAAATTTTGTAGGCTGTTGAAAGCTGGTTTCTGACCTTAAATTAAATCCAGGCTTACCACTTTTACCTCTACGGGTTGTTACTAAAACTACCCCATTTGCTCCTTTGATACCATAAACAGCAGTCATTGACGCATCCTTAAGAATGCTAATACTTTCAACTTCGTTTGGATTGAGGCGAGCAAACTGCTCATAGGTAAACTCAATATCATCCACAACAATTAATGGCTGATTACTTGCTCCAGCGGCAAAAGAGCTCACGCCTCTGATATAAAAAGTAGCACCATCTGCTCCAGGTTGCCCCGAGGTTTGCTGAGAAAAGAAGCCTGGTAGTTGTCCTACCAAAGCATTTTGCAAACTTGCCGATGGGTTTCTTCTGATAGCTTCTCCGGAAACTGAACTCATTGAACCAGTTACTGTAACTTTTTTCTGGCTGCCATAACCAACTACAACCACTTCTTCCAGAGATTGCGCGTCGTCTTGTAGCGTTATATTCAAAGTTGTATTGCTTCCTACAGTAACTTCCTGGCTTTTATAGCCAATACTCTTGAAGATAATTACACCCGAATTGCCTTTAAGCGTTAAGGCGAATTTACCATTCAAATCGGTTGAGGTTCCATTGGATGCCATTCCCTTTTCCTGTACTATAACTCCGGGAAGCGGGCCGCTTTTATCTTTTACGGTACCTGTTACACGCTTAGTTTGTGCATTTGCCTGAGATGCAATCAGTAGCAACGCACAAAATAAATAGTATATATGTCTTTTCATTTTTCTTAGCTCTTAATTGGTTAACATCATTTTACTACCAGCCTTCATTCTGGATGAGCTTGTTGTTTTTTAGCATTACCAGGTAAGGTATCGGCATAAAATACAGTCGTTTATTAAAGGTGGCGGTAGCTACCTCTACCTTTTCAGGTGCGGTGAATGAGTTATCAGGATTCTTTAGGATTTTCACTCCATAAAGGGGCCCGTTCAACACCTGCTCAGCAATTTTCCAGCGACGGATGTCCCAAAAGCGGTGGTCTTCAAAGGAAAGTTCAATCCTTCTTTCATTCCTGATCAGATCTCGCATGGCGGCTTGTGTTATTCCAGCCGGGATACCATAACGACTACCTGTTCCAGCGGTAATTCCTGCCCGGTTCCGCACCAGCTTAATCATATTTACCGCATCTTCTACCCTGCCGACCTCATTTAAAGCTTCAGCATAGTTTAGAATAACTTCGGCAACTCTAAAAATGGGATAGTTGTGATTTTGGTTACTATAAGTGGTGCTGGTAGCGAAGTTCCCCATAAACTTGCGCAAGTAGTAGCCGGTACGGGTTTGTACAGGCACCGTTGGAGAATTGGGTTTATCCTTTCCGCCTTCAGATACGTCCACAGCTCTCCCTAACCATTGATAGCCATGGTAGAAAATAGTAGTATAGAAACGTGGATCCCTGCCTACATAAGGTGTGGTTGAAGCCGGATTGAATGGTGTGCCATCAGCGTTAGGAAACGCATCAACAAAATTTTGTGTAGGACTTGTGCGGCCGTTACTATTTTGTATGGTATATCCTACCGGAGCATTATTATTTTCAATATCAGTGGTTTGCCCGCGTTGCCTGGCCAGGATAATTTCATTGTTCATCCTTTCGGTGAAAATGAAGCCATAACCCTGAGCTGCAGTGGGTTTGAAAAGCGCTGTGTTAAAGAATGCAGTATATTGAGGAATTGCCTTTAATTGTTCAGCAGTAGCAATTACACTATCCCAACGAGCGGTTGAAGCAGTTGTATAACCATTTAAGGGATTGGTATTTCCATTAAACAGCGGGCTGGCAGCATATAAGAATGTGCGGCATTTCAAAGCAAGCGCGGCGCCCCTCGGAATTCTTCCCCAGTTACCAGTGGAAATAGGCTCTGCACGCAATTTGCCCCTTATTGCATTACACTCTGAGGTAATGTAGTTTACACATTCAGCGAAGCTGTTCCTTGGAAGCTGAATGTTGTCTTGCGTAGAAAATATGGTGTCGCCCACTAATGGCACACCGCCATAGCGTTTTATCAGTTCGAAATAAACCATGGCTCTTACAAAGCGGGCTTCGGCTTTCCAATATTCGCGTGGATCAACCCCGTTCTCCAATTTTACCGCCGAACGGTGTATGTTTTTTAATAATAGATTTACACGCCTTATTCCTGCATAAGCTTCGTTCCAGTAAGGGTCTGGAGTATTTTCAGCATTAACCCTACCTGTATATAAATATTCAATAGAAGTATTTCTTCTTGAGGGAATTGCATCTCCAGAAGCCGCATCAATAAAGTCGCCACCCACACGGCCAAAGCCTTCAGGAAGTGAGCGGTAAATTTCATTCAGGTAAAATTGCGTAACCACTGCATTACTATCCAGGCGGTCCCAAACCAGGTTCTCATCGATAGTATACGCGGGGTCAGTTTCCAGCTTCTTACATGAGGCAAAAAAAGCCGCAGTTGCAAAAGAGAGAATTAATAATTTTATAGGATTCTTCATCGTCAAATTATAATTTAACATTAACACCCATGTTAATTAGCTTTTGTATTGGATAGGCACCGCCATATACTTCAGGGTCAACCCTGTCATATTCGGCATGGGTAAACAGATTGGTTCCATTTACAAAGAGGCGAACTGATTCCAGGCGAACCTTATTGGTTAATAGAGCTGGAATTGTAAATCCTAATTCAATATTTTTAAGGCGCAGGTAATCTCCAGAATGCATCCAGAAACTAGACTCCACATGGTTGTTTGGATTAGTGCCTACAGTAAGCCTTGGATAATCGGCATTGGTATTCTGCGGAGTCCAACGGTTTAAATGATGTGCAAAAGCTTGCCCAAGCCCATTATTTTGAAACTCCCACTCAGTATTTCCAGACAGATATAAATTGCGGTTCTCTACTCCCTGAATCAAGGCACTGAAATCAACCCATTTGAATTTGAATCCTAAGTTTAGCCCATAAGTTAGCAGAGGTTTATCTGTACCGATCTGGGTTCTATCCAGGTAGTTAATTACCCCATCGTTGTTAAAATCGCGGTATTTGATATCGCCTGGTTGCGCATTATAGCCTTCAATAAAAGCAGCACCGTTTAGGCTTTCGCCTGTTTGGTACAAGCCTAATGCCTGATATCCAAAGCGAGCACCAACGTTTGTACCAGTTTGAGCCATACGGGAAAAAGGCTGTTTAACCTCATCCATAAACAGCACTTCACTTTTTTGAAGCCCGGCATTTAGGTTAAGAAAATAGTTGAAATTCTTTTTTCCTTGCTGCCACCCTAGCTGAAAATCCCAGCCAGAGTACTTGTTTTTTCCGATATTCTCATTCGGATAGATATTTCCAATAAGGCCGCTATTAACGCCTCTTTGAATTAATAAATCGCTGTATTTATTATTATAGTACTCTACCGTGTAGGATAAGTTATTATTTAATAAGCCACCCTGAACGCCGATGTTAAACTTATCTGCTTTCTCCCAGGTAATGTTTGTGTTAGCCAGAACTTGTTCACCTATACTGGTATTATTTGTTCCGGCACCAGAACCGAAATAATATCCCCCACCATCAAAATAATATTGGTTATAGGTAAAGTATCCCGGGTTATCCCATCCGGTTTTTCCATAAGATGCAAAAAGCTTCAACTGGCTAATGAAGGGATTATTGGCAAGAAATCCTTCTTTGTCAATATTCCAGGCAAGGCCGAATGCGGGGAAGAAACCTCGCTTAGTACTCCCTTCGGGAGCATAGCGGTTTGAGCCATTATATCCAAAGGCTACCTCTGCAACATACTTTTGTTTGTAGTTATAAGCCATCCGGCCAGAAAAGCCAGATATAGTATAAGGTAACTCATCCTGATTAACCGAATTGTCTCTATTTGCTAAAAGAACAGCATCTAAGCCATTGTTGCCAAAGGTTCTGTTGTAACCCAGGCTCAGCTCCATATAATCTGCACGGTTCTGATACTCTACGAAATTACTGTTAGCCTGAATGCTGTTTGTATTAAACTGCGAATAAGTATCACCGCTTGGGCCGGCTACCCTTTGAAAGGTTGCAAAATTTTTATCACGGAAAACACTCTCGGATATAGTTGCATAGAATGAACCTGTTGCTTTTACCCAAAGCCCTTTTATAAGATCATCTAAGGTGCGCTTTAGATAAAAGTCCGCCATCATATCCCGCTTATAATTCATCCGGTAACCCGAATTAATTGTCTGCGCCCAAATGTTGTTTTGAAACTGCTGAGTGCCAGCATAACTTCCGTCGGGGTTATATACCGGATAAGCGTTGTTAGGCGTGGTAGTTAATGCATTTAAAATAGTTCCGGTAGATCTGCCAGGTTCGGTTCCATCTAAAATACGGCCAAACAAATGCACACCTGCCGAAAGCTTTGAATTAATCGTCACATCAACATTAGAACGTATAACATAACTTTTGAAGCTGTTATTGGTGTTATAAGTGTTTATGTCTGAGGTTTTAAATAAGCCGGTTTGGTTAAAATGCTCCAGCCCAACAAAATACTTACCAAATTTGCCTCCACCTGTGGTGTTAAGCGTGTATCTATCAAATCGAGAAGACGGCTCTAACACCTGGCCCATCCAGTTTACATCGGGGTAGGTAAAAGGATCTGAGCCGGTTTGGTAAGCCTGTAAGCTGGCATCTGAATAAGGCGTAATTCCCTGGTTTAAAACCGGATCATTCCTTAATGCCTCGTTATATAAAGTAGCATAATCAAACGCCCTTAATGTTTGAAGCATTTTTAAAGGCTTCTGCACGGCGGTTTGTGCTGTAAAGGAAATGCGCTGTTTGCTTTCGCTTCCTTTTTTTGTAGTAATTAAAAGCGCCCCGTTGTTGCCCCTAACTCCAAGCATGGCGGTAGATAAAGCGTCTTTTAAGACAGTTACCGACTCAATTTCATCCAAATCGAAAACCGTTAAATTTCTGGGAATACCGTCAATAATTACAAGAGGTTCACGGCCACGCAGGCTTAGCGAAACGCCATCACTTCCGGGTTGTCCAGAGCTTTGGTTCGTATAAACACCTGCCAATCTTCCTGCTAATGCACTTTTTACAGAAGTAACAGGCATTTTGATAAGGTCATTAGTATACACTGCTTGCGTAGAAGCAGCAGTTAAATGAGATGGAGTTGAAATGTTATTCAACAACCTTACTTCTTTAGAGCGGGCAACACTGTTATTTTTTGAGCTTAGCTGAAGAAGAACATCTGTTTTCTTGCCGAGGGTATATACCTTAACTACTGTTCGATTAATAATGACTTCAACGATATCGCCCGCTTTGCCAATAACAGTAAAGGTTCCGTTACTGGGAGCTATTTCCTGTCCGTCGGCGCTTTTAGTCTTTAATCTAATTTTAGCATTTTCTATTTTTTTCTCGTTTTCATCAAGCAATAAAATTTTATAAGAATTGTTAGAGATACTGTCTTGAAGGTAGATGTTTACACCCAGGTTAATATTGGCTGTGACAGTTTTTGGTGATACACTCGCTGCTACCGCAATTGCAACTACTGGCAAACAGCCGAGCATCTTCTCGAGTACAAATTTCATATTGGCCTTTTTAATTTAAATTGGTTAGAGGCTTAATTTTTTAAGCGAATTGGTCTAATAGAATTCTCTTTAAAACATTGTTGAGCTTAAGTGTAAAAATTTTTTTCCATGGTGCTTATTGATTTTTTAGCGCCCGGTTAGAACCGGGCTATTTAATTAATTGGTTATTTCTCTGGCTCTAAAATCGGCAGCTAAAGGAGAAATACTAAGGGGTAAACTCGGACGATGAGAGGGGGATATTTCACAAAAAAGGCGTTTTAATTAAATAAAACGCCTTTTGCCTGGAATTACAGATGGATCCTAGGTTATCTTCTTAATTTTATCGTTGAGCTTGTAAGCCCTATTAAATGGCTTCCGATACTTCTTTATATACTCAGAAGGCTTCATTCCAAACAGCTTGCTAAATTGTTCGCGGAAGTATTTGATATCGCTGAAGCCAACACTGAAGGCAGCTTCGTTGACGTTGCAGTCTGAATTGGCAAACAGTTCTGCCGCCTTACGCAACCGTATATACCGAATAAACTCATTGATGGATTTTCCGGAGATAGATTTAACCTTCTTATACAAGGCAGAGTGGCTGGTGCCTATTTCATCTGCCAATGTCTTGATATTAAAATCAGCATTGTTTAAGTGCTTTTCTGTAATAGCGATGCACTTTTCAAGGAACTCTTTGTACTCACCAGAGACCTTAGAATCATCCGATTTAAGCGTTATCTCATTGAAGAAATACTTCTGCAGGTTATTCCGGCTTTTTAGCAGGTTAGAAACCCGCGCAATCAAAATATCTTTGTCGAAGGGCTTAGTAATGAAATCATCGGCCCCGCCTTCAATACCTTTTAATTTTATCTCCGCTGAAGAGCTCGAAGTAAGCAGAATAACAGGAATATGGCTCAAAGCTGGTTCTTCCTTGATTTTTGTACAAAGCTCCACCCCGCTCAACTCCTTCATCACCACATCTGTGATAATAATATCAGGTATCTGCTTCTGCGCTACCTCCAACCCTTCTTCTCCACTTGCAGCCTCAAACACTGTGTAGCTTTGCCTAAATAATTGCTTTATGTAGTTTCTGATTTCCTGATTATCGTCTACAATTAAAATAGTGGACTTCTCGCTAACAAATTCAAAGCTCGAATCTTCCTCTACCGATTCGGCAGCTGCTTCCGATTGGAATGGAGCGTCTTCCACCAATTCACCTAAAAACACCGGAGCCTGACTTACTTCCTGGTAGATAACCCGAGGGTCAAAATGCTCTTTGCCTTTAAGCAGTACAAGCCTGAAATCTGTGCCTTCACCAATTTTGCTCGTATAATTAACTGATCCATGGTGAATGTCCATAAACTTTTTCACCAGATATAAGCCTATTCCAAACCCAGCCTTCGAAGAAGATTCCCTATCAAATACCTGATAAAACTTATCAAACAGCTTGTCGCCGGCTTCTGCGGTAATTCCAGGGCCGGTATCGCTTACATGTATTTCTACCTCTTTTTCAAGCTCCTCTATACTTAAAATAATAGAACCTCCGCCCGGAGTATATTTAAATGCATTGGAAATCAAATTAAACAAAGCAATCTCTATCTTTTCCTTGTCGGCGTAAATTTCTATTTCATCTTTCAGGCAATTGAATTGAAACTGAATATTGCGTGATTTTGCTTGTTGAGAGAAGCAGAGGTAAACCTCCTTGCAGAAAGTAACAAGGTTAAATTTTACAATTTTAAGTTCTTCAGCATCGGATTTTCTGAAAAGTAAAAGCTGGTCAACTAAGCTAAGTAGTCGCCTGGCATTACGGTACACAACGATTAGTTCCTTAGGGTCTACATAAGAGTAACTGCTGTTTAAGAACTCTTTTATAGGATTAATAATTAAAGTTAAAGGCGTTCTAAACTCGTGAGATATATGGGTAAAAAACGAAAGCTTTTTCTCATTCAACTCCTTCTCCTGTTCAATTTTCAGGTTTGCCAACTGCACCTGGTAATTCAACTCGGTCTGCCTCTTTTGATAAATTGTATAGATGTATAATGCAGCGGCTCCCAATGCCGCATACAGCAAATATGCCCACCACGACCTCCACCAGGGCGGTAGTACTTTCACCCTCAAAATCCGCTCATTATTCAGCCAAATACCTTCCGCGTTGGTTGATTTTATATGTAGCCGATAATTTCCCTCGCGCAATTTTGAATAATTGGCCACCCGGGTTTTTCCGGAATTGTTCCACGTATTATCCCAACCTTCAAGAAAATAGGAATACATTATTTTATCTGGCGAAGAATATTCCAATGCAGCGAAATCTACAGAAAGCACCGCTTTATCGTATGGCAAGGTGATTTCCTCTACATCGTAAGCGCTGGTTTTATCCTCAAAACTATCATCCTGCTCATAAGGGATATTATTTGTCCTCAGCCCCGTAATTAATATTTTTGGTTTATTTCCAAAAGGCTTAATATCCTCAGGGTAAAATACATTGAAGCCCTTAATCCCCCCAAATAAAAACTCGCCCGACCTGAGTTTCAATGCTGCATCATAGTTGAATTGGTTACTTTGCAACCCGTCAGACTCATAAAAATTTTTGAATTCCCCTTTAGTCGGATTGAAACGCGACAAGCCATCGAAAGTACTTATCCATAAATTGCCAGAATTGTCTTCCAGGATATTTAAAATAGCATTTCCCGGCAATCCATCCGTTTCTGTAAAGGTTTTATAATTTCCCGTTTTACGGTCAAACAGTAATAAGCCGCCACCCTCCGTGCCAACCCAGAAATTGCCTCGCTTGTCTTCATAAATAGATCTTACCGCTCTACCTATAGGGTAGATTGTGTGCTTCTTCCCGTTCAGGCCAACCTTAATCAACTTCGAAAAGGTACCAAACCATAAACTCCCCTTGCTGTCCTCTGCGATAGAAATTACATCTCCCAGGTGCCTGTCAACCAACTCAAAATTATTTTTCTCCCGGTTTAAGCGATATAGGCCTCCGCCCGTACAGGTACCAACCCAAAGGTTATTCTGCCTGTCCTGAAACAAGCCCCATGCATTGCGGTCGGTGTTTTTTGTGGCGGGGTTATAGCAGGGGTAATATTGAAAGGTTCCTGAAGACTTATTGAACTTGTTTACCCCTCCTCCATAGGTAGTTATCCAAATTTCATTCTTGAAATCGCGCAGAATGTTAGCAACGTTATTATTGCTAAGCGATGAAGGATTGCTATGGCTATGTGTATAATTGGTAAATGAGTTTGACTTTCTATTCCAGTAACTGATACCTTCGCCATCGGTTCCTATCCAAACATTGCCGGTTTCATCTTCGCAGAAAGAAAGGATGAAATTACTTAGCAAACTGTTCCGGATAGCTGGGTTATGGCTAATTGTTTTAAAGCGGTTTTTGCTTTCGTCCAAAATATTCAGGCCTCCACGCAGCGTTCCAATCCATTTACGGCCGTCTTTATCCTCAAAAACTGTATTTACAGCCCCGCTTGTTAAGGCACCTTTCTCTCTTCCCGGCAGGAGATATTTTAAATTTCCATTCTTTGGATTGTAAATGGTAACCCCTCCTCCATCTGTCGAAATCCAAAGCAATCCAGCCCTGTCTACTGATAAACCATGTATATTATTGGCTGATAAAAAACCATTTGATTCGAAATAGCCACTTACCTTTTTTGTTACAGTGTTGTATTGATAGAGTCCGTTTTCGGTTCCCATCCATACATTTCCGGCATCATCAGGCTGTAGGCACTTGCCTACCTTTATCGTTGAATTAATTACCTTGATGGACTCCGTTTTATAATCATACAAGCATAAGCCATAGGCCTGAACGAAAAGCCAGATACGTTTCTGCTTATCCATCCTAACCGACTGTACGTGAAGGTTTAGCTCTTTACCCTTATAAAGCGGAACCTGCCTGGTTACGCCATTTTCGGGATTATGAATTATTAAGCCTTTCCCTGCCGATGCAATAAAGATATTTCCAGCCCCATCACGCTCAAAACCGTTAATGGCACTGGTTAACTTTTCGTTTTTCTCCTTGCCAAAAGGCTTAAAGTACACGGATGAGAAACGAGCTTGAACAATATTATATAGACTAAGGCCTTGTTTGGTTCCAACCCAAATGTTGTGCTTGTTATCTTCCTGGATGGCTACTACCCAGTTATTAGCCAGCGAAGTGGAATCGTTAAGCTTGTTGCGAAATACCTTGAATGTGTAGCCATCAAAACGGTTAAGGCCATTGTAAGTTCCAAACCACATAAAGCCATAAGCATCCTGAAAAACGCTAACTACAGCATTATTGGAAAGCCCGTGTTCTATGCCCAGGTAATCAAGAGGAGTGTAATCCGATGCCTTTACAGGCAATAACCCGTATAGATAAATAAAGAGGAAAAGAAGGTAACGCATTAGGAAGCAGGATCAAGAATCCCTTTTTGGTTATACCGCAAAGTAAGATATATTTTCTTGATCCTGCTCTAAAAAAAGATAATCGCTGTAAATTTTTTGCAGTGGGATTAGATCTCGTTTGTTTGCATCCATAGGCCTAGGTTGAAACCTATTGATTAGTTGTGTCTGCAGAACCCTCAATTGATCCGTCATCTCTTTTTCCCGGCAGCATATTTATTTTGGCTGCTCTATTTTATTGATTTCTTTTTCTACATTCTTTATGCATTCAGCAACTGGCAAATTTTCAGGCATTGTTCCTCCAAGCTCTCGAATTGTTTTTCTGGCCTTAGCCCCTACCTCAAAATGAGTTTTATTGGCATTGGCCTTACCTTTAATTTGGTCATTCTTTAGTTTCTCTTCAGTTTGTGTAGCTCGAAATAAATTGTAAAATTCTTAAATCGGCGAGTTAAGAATCATTTAAACATCACATTTTCACCACCTTACAAGCCAGAAAACTAAATCGTTCAAATTAACAACTATTTCCATAAGCGATCCAGCCCCAATTAATAATAACTGATACTCGCCTGGCCTGAAACCAAAAAAGCTGCATCGATTTAACGATGCAGCCAAGGAAATTAATATCTAAGCGGTTTAACGGGTAGTGTGCCCCAAATCTGTATTTCCTGTTATAAGTTCATTACTTATGACAGAAATTTTATCACGCAAAGCCGCGACGTTTTTCGCGAAGCCGCAATTTCTATTGCGCCTCTGCGCGAAATCTGCTCTGCTACTGTCATTCACTCTTTGTGTGTTTTAAAAAAAACCACCTCCAGATGACCTAACGCCTATCTACAAATTCGGATTTAGAAGCTGATCATTTATTGGTATTGGAGCCCAATAAAAGGTATGTTGTGTGTCGTTTGGTACATTTTTCAAGGGGACTTCTTCAGCGCTCCTGTTTGAATTGGCTTTGCCCACAGTTTCTGTCCTAACTAAATCAAACCAACGTATTCCGGCTTCGAGCCCAGCAAATTCCCAGCCTCTTTCTGCAATTACTGCATCTCTAAACTGTTGGGCTGTTAATCCGGTTGTTAATTTGGGTAGTCCTGCTCTTACCCGCACCTCGTCTATCGCATCATAAGCAGTTTGGTCCAACTGGCCCGACATAGCTTTTGCTTCGGCATAAGTAAGTAATACTTCAGCATAGCGAATAACATAAGTAGTACGGCTGGTCATCCAGTTGCTCGCCCGCTGGGTCACACGGTCATAACTTTCGTCATCCCTGTATTTAAAGAAATAGGGATGTTTGGCTGCCGTTGCTGTCCAGTCTTTAGCTTGATTATTTATAATGAAAACCATTTGATAGGTTGCATCCTTACGCGGGCCGGCCGGGAAATTATTATAGAAATTAATTTCGCCATAATAATCATCCCATCCGCCTTCTTCACCGGCTGCCGATGCATGTGGACCCATCATGTTCAGCTGGCTCCATGGCGCATTGGGTACTGCGTTATTAAAGTAACATCCAAATACAGTTTCTTTATTGTATTTAAATTCTTTCTTCCATAAATCGGCCACGTTGCTTAACAGGCCAAAGCCATACTTTGCTTTATTATCGATCACTTCTTTAGCCTTTGCTGCTGCTAAAGCATATTTATCAGTCTGCTTTAAAGGCCAGCCCGCCATGGTAAGATAAACGTTAGCAAGCAGAGCTTTTGCGGTACCTTTTGTTGGAGCTACGTTTACTCCATTTTGGTTTTGAACACCAGTCCAGGTATCGGGCAACATTGTTTCTGCCTTTTGCAGGTCACTTACAATTACCTTATAAATATCTGCCGGCTGCGATTTTGGAATGGTATAGCTTACCGTATTATCCAGAGGCATAGGTATTGCTCCCCATGTGCGGGTAAGAAAAAAGTAGCTTAAAGCTCTTAAAAAGTGAGCCTGTCCTGCAGCATTATTTTTCTCTGTTTCTGAGGCTTCGGCATTAGCATAATTGTTTATTAAAGCATTGCATGATTTGATAACAGCATAATGATTAGCATACGAACCCACCATCCGGCTGTTAGACGAGTTGCCTTGAAACGTATCAAAATCAGAAAATTCAATTTTATTGCCTCTGCGGAACACGGTTGCATCATCCCCACCGTAATATTCTGAACCAATTGCGTTAAAGGCGGGATTTAATACCGCATACAATCCAGTGGCAGCCATATTCAGATCGTTACCCGTTTTATAATAACTTACTAACGTGGGGTTTTTAGGAGTTTCCTCGAGCAGGCTTTTTTGGCAGGCTGCGAACAAAACGCATAAACCTGCAACAAGAATATAATACTTCATTGTTGAAATTCTTTGATTGAACATAATCTGTTAATTAAAATTTAACATTCAAGCCAAGAGTAAATGTCTTAGGATTAGGGTAAGCTCCCTTATCAATTCCTGACTGCAAATCGCGGTTTCCGGCACTGTCTGATTCAGGATCATAACCCTTATATTTCGTTATGGTAAGCAGGTTCTGCCCGCTTAATGAAAGGCGTACGTCAGATAAGCCAATCATCTTTTTCGAAAGCGTGTAAGAAAGGCTGATGTTTTTTAGTCGCACGTAACTAGCATCCTGTAAAAACTGAGTGGATTCTACATAGCTTCGGTTTGTTGAACTGGCCGGATCTGCCCATTGCGAACCAGTGTTTTGTGGAGTCCAGTAATTGGCAACTTCGGCAAGAGTTGGATACTTCATATCACTGGTAGGAATAGCTGTTGCTGCATAAGTAGCATTAAACATTTTATTCCCATGAGATGCCTGCCAGAACATATTTACCGAAAACTGCTTATAACTGAAATCATTATTAAAGCCCCATTGCAGTTTAGGCATTGCACTGCCCGAAATAACCCGATCTTCGAATCCTATAGATCCATTTCCATTAAGGTCGGTATAGTTATTATCTCCGGCAACAAAACCGTAAGCACCCTGGCCGGTTTGGTATATTCCATTCCACGGAATGAGGTAAAACGAGCCCAACGGCTCACCCACTTTTGCAACCTGAATATTAGTACCTATAAAACCGTCAGAACCGCCTACATTAATTATGCTCTGGTCGCCAAGACTAACTACTTTATTCTTAAAGGTAGACAGATTAAAGGCCGATTTCCATGAAAAATTTCGGGTGTTAACAGCATGTGCACTAACCGACAGTTCAAGGCCCTTATTATTAACCTTACCTAAATTTACAAGTTTAGTACCTCCTCCGTCGTAGGCAGCAATGGCCTTTTCGAGCAAAAGATCTTTGGTGTTTTTATTATAGTAATCAATGCTAAAACTAAGCTTATCATTCAATACACCAATATCTAAACCTATATCAGCTTGAGCAGTAGTTTCCCATTTTAAGTCTTCATTTGATGGATTCCCTAGTGAATAGCCCTGAGAAGGAGCTATCGTACCGTACGAATATTGTTGTTGCCCCATTACTCCAAGCGAAGCATAAGGCAGTATACCTTGATTACCAGTTTCTCCCCAGCTTGCTCTTAATTTTAAATTAGAAAAGATATCCAGGTCCTTAATAAAAGATTCTTCAGAAAGGCGCCAGCCAAGTGCAACAGAAGGAAAGTAACCCCATTTATTACTTGAGCGTTGGAATTTTGAAGAGCCATCCGCACGATAAGTTGCTGTTAACAGATATTTATTATTAAGACTGTAAGAAATCCTTCCCAGGTATGATTGTAATCCCCAATTAGTATAACCCGAATTTATGGCTTGCGCCCTATTTAATCCTAAATTATAATAACTGTAACTGGTTGATAACAGCCCGGATCCGTTAGCAGAAATCGACTCATTAGTGTTTGACGTTTGCTCATATACAGCGGTTGCAGTAAGATCATGGATCTTGTTAAAAACTTTATGAAACGTTAACACGCCATTGTATTGGGAAGTATAATTTTCACCAGAAGTTTGGCCGGAACTTTGAGTTGTCGGATTAATCCATTCATTATTAAGAAAAGCTCCCTTTGTTAAACTCATATCTAAAGCAGCTGTAGCACTTAAAGAAAGCCATTTAGTTATATCGTATTTTATATTTCCGTTAATAATGGCCGAATTAGAGAAGTTATCGTTTAAACTTTCGTTTGCGAGCATAACCGGATTAAGGGCAGTGGGTGTACTAACACTTCTGTTATATTTTCCCGGTGAATTGTAAACTGGCTCTGTTGCTGCCCATGTAAGAGCTCCTATTACCGAACTTCCCTTGGATCCTAAATCACCATTGTTATGAGATTTACTGTGAGACGCAAACAGGTTTAAACCCACAT
Organism: uncultured Pedobacter sp.; assembly: GCA_966211215.1. Taxonomy (GTDB): domain Bacteria; phylum Bacteroidota; class Bacteroidia; order Sphingobacteriales; family Sphingobacteriaceae; genus Desertivirga. The sequence continues at coordinate 11,407 of CBIHNR010000040.1, read as the reverse complement.
TTACTTTGCTGCCGAGTTTGGTATTTACATTAGAGCGTATGGAATATTTGGTCTGTCCGGTGTTTAAAACAATACCGTCCTGGTCTACATAATATCCAGAGATATAATATTTTGACTTTTCATTTCCCCCGGTTACTGATAACTGGTGGTTCTGGCTTTTTCCGGTGCGATAAATTTCATCCTGCCAATCGGTCCCATCTCCCAGGCTTTGAGGATTAGCAAACGTTGAAGTTCCTGTTATATGATTTACAAAGGCAGCAGAGGTAGCCGCATTCATTAAATCATACTTTTTAGGCAACTTGTTAAAGCTAACGAAAGTATTATAATTCACATTGCTCTTTCCGCTTTGCCCGCTTTTGGTGGTTATCATAATAACGCCATTAGCCCCCCTTGAACCGTAAATTGCTGTAGCTGAAGCATCTTTTAATATATCGGTTGATGCGATATCGTTAACATTGATATCTTGGAGGGTAACGCTTGAAAGTGCTACGCCATCTACAACAATTAAAGGATCATTGTTACCGTTTATTGAATTTGCTCCGCGAATACGGATTTTTACCGAACCACCCGGAGCTCCGGTATTACTGCTGATGGAAACACCTGCAGCACGGCCCTGTAATGCAGAGGTTGTGTTCACAACGGGCTGGTCTTTATAAGAATCGGCAGTTACAGAGGAAACAGAGCCAGTTACATCCTTTTTCTTTTGAGTTCCGTATCCAACTACAACCACTTCCTGCAAATTTGATGTTGCGGTTTTCATCACCACATTTATGGATGACTTGTCTAGTACAGGTACTTCCATCTCCTGAAATCCTAAATAAGAAAAGACAAGCACTGCAGATTTATCATTAACAGAAATGGAGTACTGGCCATTAATATCAGAAGAGGTTCCAGTCTGAGTTCCTTTTACTTTGACACTTACGCCAATTAATGGCTCGCCATGTTCATCTGTTATTTTACCTTTTATGATAATTTGCGATGCATCAATCCCCGTTCCTTCCGGAGATATAACCAGTAAGTCATTATTAACAACTTTGTAGGTCAACCCTGTGTCGTACAGAATTTTCTCTAAAACCTCAACAACTGATACATTTTTTACTTGCAGGCTTACTTCCTTTTGGGATGGAAGAAATTCCTCACTATACAGAAAACGCACCTTACCCTTTTCCTCTAAAGCAGATAAAGCCTGCTTTAGCTGCGTATTTTTAAAGTCTAAACATACTTTTACTCCCTGTGAGTAACTGTTTGCTGAGACTCGAATGCAAAATAAAAAGGTAAAAACCAAGACCCAATTAAACATCATCAAAAGCCCTTTATTGGAATCAATAAACAATAGAATACTATGAAGCCTATGCTTTTTTTTCATAGCTTTACATAATTAAAAAGTTAAACAATCGGTTAGTTATCAGCTAAGCAGCCTTGCTGCCTTGAAAGATTGGATGGCTTTTCGGCGGGGAATGCGGCAACATTTCCCGCTTAATACCTTTAAAATATTTCTACCTCATTTCCTGTAATTTTAAATTTGAATGGTTTAATTAATTGCATTGCTTTCAAGGCATCTGTGATTGTTTCGTTATGAAATGCCCCAGTAAAATGAAATGATTTTAAAGTTCTATTGCGGACATTTATTTTAACCTTGTACCAACGCTCAAACTTTGGTATCAACTCATCAAAGGTTTCGTTTTTAAACACCAGCTGGTTTTCTATCCAGGCTACTTCTTCAATATATTCTTTGTTGGCAACAAGCACTGGTTCAACACGTTCAATCAGCAGCTTCCGTCCAGAAGCTTCATTACTATCATCAACATCTGTTTTTTGGTCAGAAGCCCGCTCAGTTAGAGCAAACTTTTCATTTGGTTTTAGAATAACTTTCTGCTCGTGCTTACCATTAAGTGTTAATTCAATCAATCCATGAATAAGCGTAGTTTCAGACTTCCTTTCGCCGGGGTATACTCTTACGTTAAATGCAGTCCCTAAAACTTTAATAGAATATTTACCGGTTTGAATAATAAAAGGATGTTCTTTATCCTTAGCCACATCAAAATAAGCTTCGCCAACTAATTCTACCGAACGTTGCGCTTTGCCCAGCATCTTACTATCATACACCAGTTTACTATTGCTGTTAAGCCAGACGTGGGTACTATCTGGCAATAAAATTTTCTTACGAATGCCCTCTCCTGCCGAAATCTCAACCATATTTGCTCTGGCAGATCTTTCATAATGGCTGTATAACAGAAAACCAACGGATAAACAAACCATAAAAATCAGCCCGAACAACATCATTGCCGCATTACCAATTCCAGGCCTGGAGTACACTGGCCTTTCTTCCTCTAATGAGAAGTCATCTTTGAATTTAAGCTGGTGCTTTTCAAAAGCTAAATCAGCATCATCTTCCGCATCATTCTTTTGCCATAGCTGCAATAAGGTTTCCTCATAATAAACCGCATCGGGATATATACGCGTCAACTCATCCAACTCCAAAAGTTCTTCCTTTGTAGCTTCAGACGCCAGCTTACGCGTTAATAATTGTATGATTCTTTCCTGATACAAGTGCAGAATAATTGGTTTGTCAGGATAAGGACAAGAGAAAAAGAGAAACTCCCTAGTGGATTTGAAAATATTTTTTAGAAAAATTTTCAGGGAATTTTAAAGGACTTAAACGAAGGTTTTCTTAAAAATTCCTACGCCAGATTATACTCCGACTTAATAGATTCCGAAATCTTTTTCACAGCAGTAACCAGGTGGGCGTCAACTGTTTTAACCGAAATACTTAAAATCTCGGCGACTTCCTTATAACTTAAACCATCCTCTTTCACTAGGCGATAAACCATTTTGCATTTAGGCGGCAAGCACTGCATGGCCTGTTGCAGTTTTTTCCTTAACTCGTCGGTTATTAAAATTTGTTCGGGATTGGGAGCATTAAACACAATATCGATTTCAATTTCATCGATTGAAATCTCTCTGCCATTTCTAGCCTTAAGCAGATTTAATGATCTGTTTTTGGCAATTACATACCCATAAACCATTATATTATTAACTTCCAACAGTTTATGTTTATCCCGCCACAGAGTAATCATTACATCGCTGGCGATTTCTTCAGCCTGTTCCCTACTTTTAAGGATAGAAAATGCAAATGCTTTTAAAGGCGGATACATTATACGAAACAGATGCCTATATGACGTTTCACACCCATCCCATACAATTTTATATATCAACGCAGAAACATCAAGCTTTGCAGACATCGTAAAAAATCGGTTAAGTAATAATTGGTTGGTGTTAATGTAACAATTATATATCAAATACTAAAAACAAAAAAAAACATTTCTCCAAACAAAAAAGCTGCACCGATTTAACGATGCAGCTTTTTTGTTTTTGAAATATTCTATCCTATTTCTCTACAGAAAACTTGTATAAAGTAGTTGTCTTATATTCAACTCCCGGTTTTAAAGTAGTAGTTGGGAAAGCCGGTTTGTTTGGAGAATCAGGAAAATGCTGAGTTTCTAAACAGAAACCAGTACGGTGCTGATAAGGCTTGCCACCTTTGCAGTCTTTCAATTTACCATCTAGGAAGTTACCACCATAGAACTGAATGCCAGGCTCGGTAGTTAATACCTCTAAAGTGATACCTGTTTTCGGGCCTGTTACTTTAGCAGCTTGTTTCAACTCTGTTGATGAATTAGTTAGCACGAAGTTATGGTCATATCCTTTACCTAATTTCAATTGCTCATCCTCAGCATTTACGCGCTCGCCGATAGCAGTTGGTTTCGTAAAATCAAATGGAGTGCCAGCAACATCTTTTAACTCGCCAGTTGGAATTAAATTAGCATCAACCGGAGTAAATTTAGAAGCATTGATTGTTAAAATATGGTCGTTAATGTCGCCATTGCCCTCACCATTTAAGTTAAAGTAAGCGTGGTTGGTTAAGTTTACTACGGTAGCTTTATCTGTAGTTGCACTGTAATCCATTTTAATCGCGTTATCATCGGTTAACGAGTAAACAACTTTTACAGTTAAATTGCCCGGATAGCCTTCTTCGCCATCTTTAGAAACACGGCTTAACTCTAAGGTATAGGCGTTAACCTGCTTTGCATCCCAAACCTGTGCATGGAAACCTTTAGGGCCACCGTGCAATGATTGCCCGTGGTCATTTGCTGGCACTTTGTAAGTTTTGCCATCAAGCACAAACTGCGCATTGCCAATGCGGTTTCCATAACGTCCAATTAAAGCGCCAAAATAAGGCTCACTTTCTTGCTGATAACCAGATACTTTATCATAACCTAATGATACATCTGTTAGTTTACCATCCTTATCAGGAACCACAATACTTACTATTCTGCCTCCGTAATTTGTAATCGCAACCTGCACATTGTTTGCATTAGTTAACACGTACAAGGCTGTTTTCTTTCCATCTATATCCGACTGGAAATTAGTGCTGTCTGGAATCATAACTGTTTTTGCTACAGAATCAGAATCTGTATGCGCTTCTGTTTTTTTATTTGAGTTGTTGGTACACGCCGACATTGACATTACGCCGGCGGCTAAAAATAGCAATAAGTTAGCTTTCATTAGTATAATCAGGTTTTAAAGAAATTTCGATTTTCGAAAATAGTATAATTTCGTTAAAAATGTCTTTTGTACAATTATTTTGTATTTTTTGAAACGGAAGGGTAGCGCTCCGTCGCATCTTCAGTCCCGCTCCAAAGGAGTCCTTGGGACTATCCGCCCATACTCCTATTCCATCACACCAAATCCACAACACACCTGTCCCACCCATTGGGGGAGCATTAGCCGCTTAGCCGGTATCCGCTTCCATCGGGATTAATTTACCGGGCAGCTCTTCGTGGCAGGAAAGCAGCAATTTTTTATCAATACAGAAACATCTCCTAAGCTTCCGGCAAATTAAATCTTTGTCCAGGCAATTCCTTTCATCACCACATTTATTTAGAAACCTTTTGTACTTCAGGCCAGCCCTTTGCCCACGCTAATTTCTCCACTCGCAACTTTGGTTTTCCATCATCAGAAGCATCATAGCCATGAAAAATCAGGTAATCGGCATTATTAAAATGATAAACTGAGTTATGGCCAACTCCATACCAGCTGTTATCGCCTTGTAGCAAAATAGAACCGCCACCATGGCTTAATGGCTTTCCTTCCTTATCTATATACGGCCCCTGTGGAGTCTTAGAGCGTCCGTAGATCATTTTATAAGTACTCTTTACTCCCTTGCAACAATAGTCAATGGAGGCAAAAAGATAATAATAATCACCCTTCTTGAAAATAAACGGTGCTTCAATAGCATTACCACCTGCATCTACAGGATTATCATCAATAGCCGGCGGATTCTCCTTGCTATTTGGCGTGGTTACACGGCTTGCTATGGTCGGCAGATTTACTGAATCTCCCAGAAAATGCTTCCTATCGGCGCTTAACTTAACCATTTTAAGCCCATCCCAAAATGAACCAAACGCCATGAAGGCATTTCCTTTCCTATCCTCAATAATATTGGGGTCAATAGCATTCCAGTTAGTTACGTCCGGATAGGATTGAATCACCTTACCGTGATCAACCCATTTATAATCGGGCGACTGTGTGTTGAGAGTTTTATTAGTTGCCACGCCAATTGCCGAGGTATTTTTTCCAAAGGCAGAAACCGAATAATATAAGTAATACTGCCCTTTGTAAAAGCTGATATCAGGGGCCCAAATATGTCCTTTAAAACCAGGAATTGCTTTTACAGCCCATTGCGGAGCTTCTGCGAATACCGGCTTTTCTTTTTTCCAGTTTTTCAAATCTTTAGACGACCAGATCGAAATCCCCATTCCCGTGGAAAACAAATAATAGGTATCCCCTTGCTTTGCCATTACCGGATCGTGCACAACGATATTTTGTCTTAGTTCTTGGCCTAAAACAAAGTTGCTTGCCCCAACCAGGAGCAAGCAACATATAAATTGGTTATAGAAATTTTTCAAAATTAAAATCTTAAATCATCTTAACCTTAATAACATTAAATGAGTTTGGTGCAAGTTTTGATTTTATAGATTGCCCTTTTACTGAAATTGGCTGTTCTTTCGGGCTGATATCTTTTGGATTATCCAGAGAGTTCACTTTATCAAGCCCCTCGCCTGTCAATACCGTTTGGGTTCCTTTGGACTGTAGCTTGCTTCCCTGAATATCAAACTTACCTTCTGTTTCTTTATCTGAAGTATTTACAATCTTAAGAATCAGCTCATTTGTCTTTTTATCTACAACTGCAGATGCATAAAGCCCATCTTGTCCGGTAACATTCTGCCCATCTAATTGAACCGGCACAACATTAGTTCCTTTGTTTAAAGAATACAGCTTTTGAACATAGTAATTTGGCGTTCCATACGAGCGCAGATTATCTACCCAGATCATATCCGGTGTCCATTGCCATCCTTCAACATGCGCAAACAAAGGCGCATATGATGCCATATTCACCACATCTGCATTGCGTTCAAGTCCGGTTAAAAAGGCAGCCTCTGAAATTGCTGTCTGTAAATTATTTTTGTTGTTAACGCTCACAATCTTATCACTTTGTGCAGCATACTCGCCAGCAAAAACTTTAGAGCCATTGCGTGGATAATTGTCGTAGCGCTTAGCATTTTCAAGGAACCACTCAGGGCGGCGGTAATAATGCTCATCGATAATATCAGCATTCATTTTACGCAACTCGCCATTTAAATAGTCAAAGCGCTCTCCATTAGGGTCGGTACCAGAACTGTTCACCAGTTTAATTTGCGGGTATTTTGCTTTTATTGCTTTGGTGAAGACCTTTAAACGCTCGATGTATTGAGGACCCCAGTTTTCGTTACCCACACCCATCATTTTTAAATTGAATGGCTTTGGATGCCCCATATCTGCACGCACTTTACCCCATTTTGTGCTTACATCACCGTTTGCAAACTCAATAAGATCTAATGCATCCTGAACGTAAGGCTCTAGCTGATCCAAAGGCACTACTTCTGCGGTGTTAAACTGGCAAGCCATACCGCAATTTAAAATAGGCAGCGGCTCTGCCCCTATATCTTCTGATAGTTGAAAATATTCGAAGAAACCTAGTCCAAATGTTTGGTAGTAATCAGGTGCCGGGCGATGCGCAAACTCGGTATTCCAACGGTTAACGATTAACTCACGTTCATCGATTGGGCCAATAGTTTTTTTCCATTGGTAACGTGTAGAAAGGTCGTGCCCTTCCACAATACATCCTCCCGGGAAACGGATAAAACCAGGTTTCATATCGGCAAGAAGCTGCACCATGTCTGCCCTTAAGCCTCCCGGCCTGTTTTTCCATGTATCTGAAGGAAACAACGAAACCATATCTAAATCGATTGTTCCATTACCTTCAAACCAGATATTCAGTTTTGCTTTTGGTTCAGTTGCAGTAGCATTGAAGCTAACTGCTTGCTTTTTCCAGGAGTAATCGCTTCCTGCCGGAGTAAGCTCCCCTGTCCCGATAACTTCGTTTTTAGAGTTAATTAGTTCAAGATGAAGTTTTACACCGGGAGATTTTTGGCGATACATTACGGAAAAGTCGTAGCGTAGGCCTTGCTTTACGCCCATTCCTCTGAAGCCTTCGTTTGTGATCCCTAAGCTACCCTTTACGGCATTGGTGGCGTTAACTTGTAAAAACCTGGGGTTGTTTGACTTTGCTCCTTGTCGGTTTAAAACCAGGATGTCTCCCTCAACTGCTTTCTTACGCTGCACTGTCCAGCCCATTAATGGCTTATAAAATTCGAAGGAACGGTTTTTCACCAGTTCGGCATAAATACCGCCATCAGCCCCCATGTTAATGTCTTCAAAAAATACGCCCCACATGGTTGGCTGTACGGTTGCCCCTAACTGGTTGGCTTTTACAGTGAATGTTTTTGTTTGAGCAAAACTTTGAGTTATACCACATGCAAGGCCCAGTAAACAAAGCAGATTGAATGTTTTTTTCATTTTATGAAATACAAAAGAGGTGTGTTTTATATAAATTGGTTTTTTAAAGATATGAAAAATATTAAATGTCAAAAAAACAATTAAAAGACAATAATACCCTAATAAACCTATAATAGTTTATTAGGGTATTATCCAGGGATAGCATGTCCCTATCAATTGATCTTCTTCAACCAAATTGAAAGTCCCCCGCCATTTAATCCGGTCATTACAACAGTCGAAGGTTTCTTTTTCTCCCAATCCCTTTCTCGCGAGACGTGCAATTTATCGATAAATAGCCCACCCGCCCATTTCAACTCTAGCCATGGCGCATTGTAAACCCAGGTATTATTGGGGTCTCCATTGATTCTTCCATCTGCGCCTAAAGTAGTTTTGAAGGCAACGTTATATTGTGGGTCGGTTTGCTCCGCGTCATAACCAGGTACAGTAGCATAGCCCTGTACAATTTGTTCATATTCGCCTGCAATTTCGTTTGAAGTTACTGGGGTAGCAGCTACGTTAGCATATCGTTCAGGAGAAACAATAGGCCAGCCTTCAGGAGTCCAAAACATTTTACGAACATGCATCACCATGTAAGCGCGATCTACACCCGGCCTACCTTGATGAGCCATATAATATTGTCCATTACCATCATTAAACACCGAACAATGTGCTACTCCTGCCCATCCTCCATGATCCAAGAATTTATATGGAGCAAGGATCATTGGGCCGTTGTCATCCTGATTATCAACATTAACCCCATTCCAATCTAAAAACGGCCCGTTTGGACTGGCAGAGCGAAAAACGCGTACATTATACTTTGTTGAAAGCCAATCATAAGAGACGAATAAATAATACATATTGGTTTGCGCATTATAGATAATTTCGCCGCCCTCAAGATTTCCGTTAATCTTCCCGTTAGTTAAGCCTCTTCTTACTATTCTTGTTCCCCTATCGCCTGAAGCCAAAGCCAGCCCCGTGGCCGGATTTAACTGAAGGACAAATAAACCATCCCAGGATGATCCATAGATCATCCAATGCTGCCCTGATGGAGTAATTACAACAGATGGATCAATGGCATTTGTCCCTGCTCCAGTATTTATAGAGGTCACTGCAAGGCCCTTTTCCACCCATGGCCCCTCGGGAGAGCTGGAGGTTAGAAGCCCAATTGCACTTGTGCGGCCAACAGTGGGTGCTAAAGAATAATATAAACGATATTCAGAGCCGACTTTCATAATATATGGAGCCCATAAACCCTGCACTGGAGTGCCGCCATTTGATTTAATATAATTCTCGCCTATTGCTGGCAGGCCATTTATTGCCCAGCCGATATATTGCCAATTAACAAGATCTTTTGACTTCCTAACCATTATCCCAACTCGGGCTGCTGCACCATAAGCTACGTCAGTGCTGTAACAATAGTACCATTCTCCATCCTTTATAACCGATGGGTCATGAAGATTGTAAGGGCCCCATTGTCTGTAAAAAACCGGGTTGGCAATAGCCGGATAAGTGTCAGAAATGTCATTTATATCAAAGGGTTTCTCTGCAAAAATACCAGGATCGGTCTGTGTTAAAGGCTCAATATCCTTTTTACAGCCTGTAATAACTGTTGTGGATATAATTGATAGAGCTAAGACTGTTTTAAATAAACTATTCATAATCTTAGTTGGCAGGATTAGGTGAAAGATTTTTGTTAGCTGCTAATTCTGATTGAGGTATTGGCAAGTACTCATTTCCAGCGGTCCAGGTATTAAAGTCAGGGTCATTTGCTTTTAACTGCTGCAATTTCGCGTTATCGTACAACCAACCCCAACGAATAATATCGTTTATTCTCTGCCCTTCTATTGCAAACTCTAGAGCTCTTTCATGATAAATCTGCTCTCTCATTTGTGTCTGATTCATGTTGGGTTTAACAATTGCCAGGTTTGGCAATTTTGCCCTGTTCCTTACTTGCTGAATAAATGGATATGCCTCCGCCGGACGGTTTAACTCATTTAAAGCTTCAGCATGCATTAATAATATATCCGCATATCTCAAAACTCTGTAATTGATCCCACCACCTTCAAAGGTTTCAAATGCAACACCTAAACCATCGTATGTATATTTTCTGGGATATATACGATCTGTTGCATGGGGCCATGGAACACCATAAGCTGTTGTAGAATTATCAGCCGGCTCATAAGAAGCAATTGTAGCTAAAAGGCGAGGGTCTGATTTATTATCTGTTGTCTTTTCAATCTTATATTCATTATAAATCCAACGGGTAGGTAAATAATCAGAAAATCCTTTGCCATCCATTCCATAAGTTATAGAGAAGGCTTCAAATTGACGCCAGTTCGCAGAAGGCTCACCAGTCCAGTTAGGGACCGAGCCGCCCTCAGCACTAAACTGTACTTCAAACAGCGACTCTGCATTATTCTCGTTTGTTGCCTTAAAATTATCGCGATAATCTGGCATTAAGGAGTATACATTTTTCAAGTTTCCTGTAAAGAATTTTTCAAATTGGGTAGCGGCGTCCTGCCATCTCTTCTTATATAAAAATGCCTTACCCAGCATACCTGCTGCTGCCCCTTTGGTTGCCCGGCCTTTTTGCCCTTTATCAGGCCCTGTTACATTATCATAAGAGACCGGTAAATTAGACTCCGCTGCCTGAAAATCTGAAAATATCTGATTCCATATAGCGTCTTCGGAAGCTGTAGCAGGAAAGTAGTCATTTTGGTCCTTTGGAGTTGTAATAATTAATGGAACCACCTTAAAAGTGGTTGCTAGATTATAGTAAGCTAAACCACGTAGAAAATACGCTTGTCCTAATATCCTGGCTTTGGCATCCGCGCCAATGGAAGCGTCATCCATCTTGCCTACGTTATCAAGAACCTGGTTGGCCCTAAACACAATCATGTAAAGGTCTCGCCATATCCACTGCACAGGAGCAGAAGTATTAGGAATAATAAATTTACCCGTTTGCTCTAAATCTCCCCAGGGGCTATCACCTGTAAAATCATCACCGCGGCTATCAGTTAAGCCCGGAAAAGACCGCTGATATGTTCCATCTGTAATTAAAGCATTATAAATACCTGTAACTGCTGCAAACGCTTGTTCTTCCGTTTTCCAGTAAGTTCCTGTAGTGGGATAATTGGGGTTTGATATATTAAGTTTATCATCGCACGCAGTTAGAAATAATAGGCTTACGATGTAATATTTAAATCTTTTCATTTTAATCCGAATTAATTTCTGAATAACTGAAGAATTAGAAACCAACTTGCACTCCCATCATAATTGTACGAGGTTTTGGATATGAACCATTGTCGTATCCAGGCTCAAATACGCCCGCAGTAAAATCAGGATTGTATGCTTTATACTTTTGGAACGTATAAATATTTTGGGCTGTTGCATAAACTCTCGCACTTGTTAGCCATTTAGCTAACTTCTTTGGAACTGTATAACCAATAGAAATGGTGTTCAACCTGAG
>CBIHNR010000039.1:0-33397 GCA_966211215.1 uncultured Pedobacter sp. | reverse complement strand
TCCCCTATAGCCCGGATAGCAGCGGCAGCTTTTTTGCCGGGAACCGGTTCTGCCTGGGCGAGCAAAAAACTATAGCGGATAGCCGGATCGACAATCCCAAGAGCTACATAGATTCCGCTTCGAATCAATACTCTTCTTTACGCCACTTATACCAAATATAATACTATTCGTTTTTCGGATGGATATCTGTTAAAGTATGTTAAAGGCTATTTTATCCGGCCTAAATGGAATACTTTCGGGGGGAAATTAATAGATTGACTAATAAACAGATTTAACCTATCTTTGCAGGATGTTTAAAAACAGGCGTTTAATAACGTGGTGCTTATTTATATTAATAGCGGTAGCTGCCGGTTGTAAAAGCAAATTTGAAAAGTTGCAGCAGAGCAATGATATCGCCAAAAAGTATCAGGAAGCAATTAAGCTATATAATAATAAGAAATATAGCAAGGCTTTAATTTTGTTCGATGATTTGATTCAACGTTATAGGGGCCGGGCTGAGGCTGAAGATTTAGCGTATTATTTTGCTTATACTAATTACCGCCTAAAGGACTATACAACGGCCAGATATCAGTTTAAGGTATTTGCCGATACTTATCCTAACAGTTTGAAAGCGGAAGAGTGCAGATTTATGTCGGCTTACTGTTTCTACCTGGAATCACCTAATTTTTCGCTAGACCAGGAGAATACCATTAAAGCGATTGAGTCGTTACAATTGTTTATCAATCTTTACCCTAAAGGGGAACGGGTTGCAGAAGCCAGCAAGCTGATACAAGATTTGAGAGACAAACTGGAAAGTAAGGCTTACTCTAATGCAAAGCTTTATTTAACTACCGGAGAATATGATGCACAAAATTATAGATCGGCAGTAATTGCATTTAGAAATGTATTGAGAGACTATCCGGATACGAAGTATGCGGAAGAGATCAACTACCTGACGATCAAAGCCCAGGTTTTGTATTCACAAAACAGCCTGGAGACCAAACAGGAAGAACGTTTTACTGAAGCAATTACAATGGCTGATGAGTTTACTGAAGATTACCCATCCAGCAAATATTTGAAGGATGTTGCAGATTTGAAGAAACAAGCGGAGCAGGGAATTGTAACAGCTAAAAAGGTATTAGCTTTACAACAACCACAAGAGAAGAACAACGACAACAAGGAAAATAAAAAAACTGAAAATGAGTAATATTAAAAATACACCAACTATCCCATCAAGTACGGTTACTCGTGATGTGCGCCAGTTAGACAAATCGACTGATAATTTATATGAGTCATTAGTAGTTATTGCTAAGAGGGCTAATCAGATCTCAAATAACTTGAAAGAAGAACTACATAATAAGTTGTCTGAGTTTGCGTCATCTAATGACAACCTTGAGGAGGTTTTTGAAAATCGTGAGCAGATTGAGATCTCAAAACATTACGAGCGCATGCCAAAGCCTACTTTGATTGCAATTGATGAGTTCTTAAATGGAAAAGTTTACCACAGAAACCCATCTAAAGATCAAGCTTAATATATTGTAATATATAAATGCCTTTGATAGCCGCCTTGAGCGGCTATTTCTTTTTGTAGAATTTATGAGACTGCTTATGGGCTTAAAGGCAATATTTTATGTAAGTTTGACCATACTATATGCTTGAAGGAAAAAACATTTTACTTGGTGTTTGTGGTAGTATTGCCTGTTATAAATCAGCTATATTGGTTCGATTGCTGGTTAAAGCCGGGGCAAACGTTAGGGTGATTATGACGAAAGATGCAAGACACTTTATTACGCCATTAACCCTTTCTACGCTTTCTAAAAACCCTGTATTAACCGAGTACTTTACTGAGAGTACGGGCGAATGGAATAATCATGTTGACCTTGGCTTATGGGCCGATTATATGTTAATTGCTCCTGCCAGTGCCAATACTTTGGCGAAGTTTGCCCATGGAATTTGCGATAACCTATTGACCGCTTCTTATCTTTCTGCAAAATGCAAGGTCTATTTCGCCCCAGCGATGGATCTTGATATGTGGAAACATCCTTCAACCCAGGATAATATTGACAGGTTAAAATCTTATGGCAACATATTAATTAAACCTGAATATGGGGAACTTGCCAGCGGGCTTGTGGGCGAAGGCAGGATGGCAGAGCCGGAAGAGATTGTGAGATTTTTGAGACACGCCAATAGGCCTCTGGGAATTCTTGCTGGTAAAAAAGCCTTAGTTACTGCCGGCCCTACTTTCGAGGAAATAGACCCTGTTAGATTTATAGGGAACCATTCGTCAGGTAAAATGGGCTTTGCTATAGCTGAAGAATTAAGCTGCCTGGGAGCTGATGTAACACTGGTTAGCGGGCCAACAGCCCTATATTTAACAGATAAGTCCATCACTCGCATAGATGTAACCTCATCTTCTGAGATGGCATCAAAAGTCCTTGACCTCTTTGCTGACAGTGACATTACTGTTATGAGTGCAGCGGTTGCTGATTATCGTCCCAAAACTGTGTCTTCTGAAAAAATAAAGAAAGATGCATCAGAGTTTTTAATTGAGCTGGTTAAAACGACCGACATTTTGTCGGCGTTAGGCAAGGTTAAACAAGAAGAGCAGATTCTTGTTGGTTTTGCGCTAGAAACTCATAATGAGGAGGAAAATGCAATCAAAAAATTAAAGAAAAAGAATCTCGACTTTATTGTATTGAACTCATTAAATGATAAAGGCGCAGGTTTTAAAAGTGACACTAATAAAATTACGATAATAGACCGCAACCTGAAAAAGCAATCCTTTGAATTGAAAAGTAAAAACGATGTTGCGGCCGACATCTGCACTAAAATTATTGAACTACTGAAATGAAAAGAATAGTTGGAGCCTTATTGATGGTTTTTATTTCGGCATGGGTTAACGCGCAAGACTTAAACGCCAGGGTACAGATTTTATCCCCCCAGGTTCAAAACACCAATAAAAGAGTTTTAGATGTTTTGGAAGTTGCAATACGCGACTTTTTGAATGGTAGAAAATGGTCGTCAGACAATTTCCTTTCCCACGAGCGTATTGACTGCAATTTTGTATTGAATATAAAGGAATGGGACGGCTCATCTAACTTTGTTGTTGAAGCTCAAATACAGTCGCGCAGGCCGGTTTATGGCAGTAGCTACAATACTACCATACTAAACATTAGTGATAAGGACTTTAATTTTACCTATACCGAAGGACAGGCATTGGACTATTCTGACCAGAATTATTTAACTAACCTAACGTCTTTGCTGGCATATTATGCCTATGTAATTGTTGGCATGGATTACGACACGTTTTCGAAAATGGCAGGTACGCCCTATTATGCAAAGGCTCAGAACGTAGTTAACAATGCACAAAACGCAGGTTTTGTGGGCTGGAAAGCATTTGAGGACCTACGAAACCGCTACTGGTTGGTTGAGAACTTAACCAATAAAGCCTTTAATCCGATCAGGGAAGTATTATATGAATACCACCGCAACGGGCTAGATGTGATGTATGATAATCAGGCTAAGGGCCGAAAATATATTTATGCTCTTCTGCCCACACTGCAGAAAATAGATAAACAGAAACAGGGCTCAATGCTTAATCAGGTATTTTTTACCACAAAAGCAAATGAAATCGTTAATATCTTGGGACAGATACCACCTCAGGAGCGAATAAAATCTTATAATATACTCAGCTCGCTGGACCCCGCTAATATCACTAAATACGATCTCCTGAAAAAGAACTGATTTTGAAGCTCCGCTATCAGGTCGCCGTTAAGCTTGAATTATTGCGGCATTCATAAAAATCTATTACTAACATTTTGCTGTATACATAAAATGCTAAGCCGTTTAACTATACGAAACTACGCGTTAATTGAAAACCTCGATATAAATTTTTCGGATGGACTGAATATTTTAACAGGTGAAACCGGTGCCGGAAAATCAATTATATTGGGTGCATTGTCTTTAATTCTTGGCCAGCGCATTGAAGGTAAGTATTTTTATAACCAACAAAAGAAGTGCATTATTGAGGGTTATTTTAACGTTGCGAACTATAACCTGGAAACGATATTCGAAGAAAAAGGCATCGACTTTGATAATGAAACTATTCTACGGCGAGAAATATCCGCAGATGGAAAATCAAGGGCATTTATCAATGACAGTCCTGTCAATCTAACTATCTTAAAAGAGCTGGGTGAAATGCTGATTGATATACACTCTCAGCATGCAACTCTTGAAATAAATGATGAACTCTTTCAATTGTTGGTAGTAGATACGCTAGCAGCGAATACACTGTTGCTTGATAATTACCAGAGGAACTTCAACGCTTACAGGAAAGCTATTTCGCGGTTCAAAAACCTTCAGGAAAGCACAACTAAAGCCAAGGCAGATCTCGACTACTTCCAGTTTCAATTTGATGAATTAGAACAAGCTTCCTTGCTAGCCGATGAACAAGAATCTTTGGAACATGAACTTAATAACCTTTCTCATGCTGAAGAAATTAAAAAGAATCTGCTAGCTGCATCATATTTATTGAATGAAGACGAGCGCTCTGTAATTACACAATTAAAGGAATCGGTTAATCAGTTACAGCAAATAGAGCGCTTTTTTCCAGAAATTACCAAATTAACTGAACGCCTCCAAAGCAGCCTCATTGAGCTAAAAGATATTAATGCAGAAGTTGAATCGCACGAGCAAAACACAAATGTTGATGAAATGCGATTGGCAGAGGTAAGTGAAAGGCTTGATTTAATTTATAAGCTTCAGAAAAAGCACCGCGTTAGTTCTATTAGCGAATTAATTAATATACGAGAAAACCTTTCCGATAAACTAGTATCGATCTCTTCTTCCGATGAGGAGCTGGTGCAATTGGAAAAAGAAATTAAGCATTTAAAGGGCGAGTTAATTGATATTTCAGACACCTTGTCTGCTAGCCGAAACGAAGTAATCCCTTCAATTGAGGATAAGGTTAAAGGCCTTTTAGCTGAGGTTGGCATGCCAAATTCGAACCTGAAAATTGAAAACATCCTTTTAGGTGAAGATGAATTGAATGTAAATGGCAGGAATCGAATTCAATTTCTTTTCTCGGCAAATAAAGGGCAAGCTCCGGCTCCAATGAATAAGGTTGCTTCCGGTGGTGAGCTTTCTCGGTTAATGTTGGCAATCAAATCCCTAATATCAAGGCATATATCTTTGCCGACAATCATTTTTGATGAAATTGATACCGGCATTTCCGGAGAAGTTGCATTAAAAGTTGGGAAGATCATGGAGAAACTTTCAGAAAGTATGCAAGTGATCGCCATTACCCACCTACCTCAAATTGCAAGTAAGGGCAATGCCCATTATTGGGTTTATAAAGATGACAGAGAAGACATTACTCATACCAATATCCGCCAGTTAAATACCGACGAGCGAGTAGCGGAAATTGCAAAGATGCTTAGTGGAGAGAATCCTGGCGAATTTGCCATACAACATGCGAGAGAATTGCTGGAAGGGTGAGTACCTGAGCATAGGTGTTAGGTATGAGCAATGAGCTATCAGGCTTTAACGCACGGGCTCCAAGGCTCATTCCTGACACCTCATGACTGACACCGATAATACAACCTTTTTAATTTTCAATTTACTGGATCAATTATTTCCTTATTTTAGCCCACCAAATTAATTTGAAATGGCTTATAACTTATTAAAAGGTAAACGCGGCATTATTACTGGCGCTTTAAATGAAAATTCAATCGCTTGGAAAGTGGCTGAAAAAGCGCATGAAGAAGGTGCAACTTTTGTTTTAACCAATGCTCCTGTTGCAATGCGCATGGGAGAAATAAATGCGTTGGCAGAAAAAACCAATTCTAAAGTTATCCCAGCAGATGCAACTAGTATTGATGATTTAACTAATCTATTTACACAGTCGCAAGAAGTACTAGGAGGTAAGATAGACTTCGTTCTTCATTCTATAGGAATGAGTGTGAATATGCGTAAAAACATTTCCTATACAGAGTCAAACTACGATTATTTCTTAAAGGGTATCGATATATCTGCGCTTTCGTTTCACAAAATGTTAAGCGTAGCAAGGAAACTTGATGCTATCAGTGAGTGGGGCAGCGTGGTTGCATTAACATATATGGCAGCTCAGCGTACTTATCCTTTCTATACTGACATGGCCGATATTAAAGCAATGCTGGAATCAATTGCCCGCAGCTTTGGTTATCATTATGGCCTGGAGAAAAAAGTGCGCATTAACACCGTGTCTCAATCGCCTACAAAGACCACTGCAGGTACGGGAATTAAAGGATTCGGTGACTTCTTTGACTATGCTGAGGCTATCTCTCCTCTTGGCAATGCAGATGCTGAGTCTTGTGCAGATTATTGCATTACCTTATTCTCTGATTTAACACGCATGGTTACTATGCAAAACCTTTTCCATGATGGAGGTTATTCATCAACTGGAGTAAGCAATGAGGTGATGACTAAATTAGGAGTGGAAGCTCAATAGTTTGGCTTTTTAGATAAAACAACAAAGGCGCTTTAAAAGCGCCTTTGTTGTTTTATCTAAATTCTCTAGTAGGCCGATTCTACCAATATTATCTTTACGGCTACAGTTTGACCCGGTGGCGAAATTGTCCCACTTCCACTAGAACTTTGCAACTCAATTAACAATTGCCCAGGCCGTGAAACATAACTATAGGAAATTCCTCCATACACCTCAGGCAACTGTTCGTAAGACTGGTTTCCAAATGAAATATAAGCCAGTACACCTCCCCTTTCATTGAACTCATTGGTAAGTTCGGGCAAATCTATTGTGGCTGTATAATTTTGCCCACCATTGGACGGAATCCACCTAGATGGCGATAAATTAACAACAATAGTACGGTTTGGAATTATTACTTCATTCTTTTGACAGGAGGTAATAAATAAAATCAGTGGTAAAAATAAGGCAAGCAGTTTCTTCATGACCTAGTTTGTTTGTTAGACTATGACGTATTTTTTCAGGAAAAGTAAAGTCGGAAAGAAAAAATTCACAAAAAAAGGAAGCCCCATGCAAGCGGAATGCGGGGCTAAGTAGTTTTATGGAGTGCTAACGGCTACCGGCAACACTTTCCCGTTAAAAAATTTATGTCCGGTTAGAGCAAAATCGGCAACGTATTTACCCATTTCGAAGGCCATAACCGGCGACTGGTAGCCAGGGAAGGCTTTTTCAAGCATCTCCGTTTGAGCCGAACCCAAGGCCAGGCAATTAAATTTGATGCCTTGTGTTGCATATTCCAATGCCAGGCATTCTGTAAGCGTATGTAAAGCTGCCTTACTTGCAGAATATGCCGATAATCCCGGGAACTTTACACTTCCCTGGAAGCCGCCCATACTGCCAATGTTAACCACATGGGCATTATCGTTTAATAGCGGTAACATATTATGAATCATCTTAACATGGCCAAGCAAATTGCTTTGAAGCATTTCGGCGAAATCGAGCTGCGTAGTTTCTTCGAACGGCTTATTCAATAACATACCTGCATTATTAATCAGTATATCAACCCGCCCAATCCTTTCTTTTATAAATTGGACTAAGGACGCATAGTCATCATGTACAATATCAAATTTTGCTGGGAATAACTTTGCATCAGGATTCAGGCTGGTTCCTATTTCGTAAAGCTTACGTAGTTTATCTTCTGAGCGGGCAAGCGCCACAACTTCGTGTTTACTGTTTAGGATTAGCTCTAGAGCGGCTTCAAATCCAACTCCACTGCTTGCTCCTGTAATTACAATTTTCATACAAATACAGATTCAATTAATTATAGTACCGTACCGTTTTAAGGTTTATGCGCGAAAGTAATTATTATTGGCTTACGGCTTCCCATATAACCAATAAAATTGCGTAAAAGTTTAAGCTATTAGAATGCCCGATAAACGCAGCATAAAAGCATTTACTTTTACTTAAAATCCACATCTTCAAATGAAGCTGTTTTATCAGCCTCTCTTTCAAATGCTTTTGCTTCCTCCCGATCCGGCGGGTTTGCAAATTCTTTAGAACGATAGATGAACCATATTCCCGGCAACGCTGCTATTGTAGAAAGGATTAAAAATGTTAAAGTCACAAACACAGCCAGGTTTTGGTTCATATCAAATATGCCTGAGGCATGAGTCATAACATACTCCCGTAACCCAAAGCCGCCAAAGCTTACTGGGATAATTGTTGCAATTGAAGAAACCAGGAAACTAAAAAGATAAGGAGAAAATTTGCCGGAAAAACCTTGGGAAAGCAGGATGAGAATAATGCTTAATTGTTGAAGCCCCTGAACTACGCAGGCTTTTAAATGAGAAGATATAAAATGCTTTGCGTAATCTGGAAAAAACCTCCGTAGTACAAAAAAATAAATAAGTGTACCAGTTGACAACGCAGCAACTGGAAGTGTCTTAGAAATTGCAATTTGAGGGATCAAAAGCACTAAAGCCACACAGAGCAGCCCAATCGCCCAAAGTCCGCTAAGCCTGTCAAAAAACATTGCCAGAAATATCTTCTTTGTCGGCAGCTGAAATTTCTTTCGCAGAATGTATATTTTAAAGCCATCCCCACCAATACCTCCCGGCAGAAATACATTATAAAATGAACCCAACAGGTAAAGCTTTAAATTGTATTTGTAACTTACTTTAATACCAATATTATGCAAATATTGCAATAAGCGCCATGAGGCAGCCAACTGCGAGAGGAAATAGCAGATCAGTGCAACAAAAATGAACGATGGCTCGCTATTCAGAAACACGTTTTTAACCTGGCCAAGATTAATTTTTTGGGAAATGAGGTATACAAGTAAAACTGTAAACCCTAGCTTGAGTAAAATCTTAACAACATCCTTCGTTCGCTTCATTAATAAAGAGCCTTACAAGCTGCAAGTTAAAATACTATTTTAAACTTTGCACCTTACTTTCTATTTATGCTTTTTTAAAACTCTACTACGTTTTTGGGCGTTGATATAATTAAACCTGAAAAACATGGCAATTTTATATCCCCAAGCACTACGGCACAATGCAAAAAAACATTATAACACAACAGGACTCCGCCCGGTGAATATGAATGCAACCGAGCGTATCTTGTCTGCCGCCGCCGGGGCATTCTTAATTTATAGTGGTGTTAGTAACCTGTTAAGAAGCCCTGTTAACGCAATTTCCAGAGTTATAGCCGGAAGCGTTTTATTAAACAATGGGGCCAGCGGTTACTGCCAAGTTTACGATAGCCTTGATTCCATGCACTTAAAGCCCGAGGCGATAAACATTAAGCAACATTTTACAATTAACAAGCCACGCGAAGAGGTTTACCAATTCTGGCGAAATGTAGAAAACCTTCCGCTTTTTATGCGTCACCTGGAATCCGTTACGAAAATCGACTCCAACCGTTCTAAATGGAAAGCCAAATTTGCCAGCTATCTGCCTTCTGTTACATGGACTGCCGAAATTGTAAAGGAACGCGAAAATGAGTTTATTGGGTGGTCTTCTATTGAAGGCTCAACTATTGTAAATATTGGAAAGGTTGAATTTTATGATGATAAAGATGGGTTTGGAACGGAAGTAAGGGTAATTTTCAGTTATCACGCTCCGGTAAGCAACATTGCAACCTGGATAGCCCGACTCTTTACGCCCGCTATACAAAACATTATCAGAGAAGACATTAATAATTTCAAGAAATATATCGAGGGCGAAACCAGCCCGAAACTGGTTATATAGTATCGGGAATTCTCTAAAAACCGCATTTTTGAGCCTCTTCGGTACTCCAATGTCCTTTGGACAAAAGAGAAGAGCATACAGGATTTTTTAGAGGTTTTTGTAGTCCTCTCGAAACTTGTTAGGGCTTAATCTTTTCCAGATTCGCTTTTTTCCCTTTTTTATAGGTGATAACTTCTTCAAGTCTTCCGCTTCCGTCGTAACTTAATACGGTGCCGTTCCCCTTGGATAAAGTACCTTTTTTCTCAGGCCTTCCGGTTCTATCATAGCTTTCCAACACTTCCATAAATCTGCCATTTTGGTAAAGCCACCTCGTCCACAACTGGCCATTATCATGATATATTAGCTGTACGCTATCTCGCTTACCGCTTTTATAATTGCAAACACAACTGGGCTGGCCATTCTCATAATAAGACCTTATTATCCCTTCGGGCTTCCAACCATGTAGTTTGCCTAGTGACCAAAGGAGACCGTCGTTATAATATATTTTAAACTCTCTGATTATAGGCTTTGACTTCGGCTCGTTAGTTGTATAGCACC
Source organism: uncultured Pedobacter sp. (assembly GCA_966211215.1). Taxonomy (GTDB): domain Bacteria; phylum Bacteroidota; class Bacteroidia; order Sphingobacteriales; family Sphingobacteriaceae; genus Desertivirga. The sequence goes on along the minus strand of CBIHNR010000039.1, from coordinate 23,173 downwards.
GATAGTATTCTTTTCGGTATTGGTAGGTAGTTTTCTTTATCAGCTCATTATTAAGATAATACTTTTCAAATTTGATTTTTCCACCTTTTAACTTCTTAACACAAAGAGTATCAGAAGTGGATGCAAATGCTAGGTTAAAACATAATAGAAGGAAAAGCAAGACAAAAAAGGGCATCGTTTGCCTTAATAGGTTTAGGCCTGATAATGTTAAAATCATGATGATGGTTAAGTAGCACTAAGATAGTAAAATATCTATCTACCAGGCCCTGATATTTTTCATTTTGAGCTTACATGAATAGCCATAAAAAGCTCCCTTTAATTTAATCGGGGAGCTTTTTTTAGTTTCTACATATGCTTTAGATTAAACGTGTTGCCCAGAGTGAACTCCTTCTGCAAATTCTTCAACTATCTTTTTATTAAATGCCGGAAGGTCGTTGGGGTTACGGCTGGTAACCAGTCCCTGGTCAACAACAACCTCTTCGTCAACCCATTCCGCACCTGCATTAATCAAATCCAGCGAAATTGATGGATAGGAAGTTAAGCGCCTGCCGTCCACTACATCGGCATTGATAAGCGTTTGTGGGCCGTGACAGATTGCGGCAACAGGCTTGCCAGCTTCAAAAAAAGACTTAACGAAGCTTAAGGCATCCATATTAAGGCGTAAAGTATCAGGATTCAGAACTCCGCCCGGTAACAGTAAACCGTCGTATTCTTCCGGTTTAGCTTCTGAGAGGTTTATATCTACAGGAAGTTCAATTGACCAATGATCGTGATTCCAAGCTTTTACCTTCCTTTTCTGTGGCGAAACAATATGTACAGTTGCTCCTTCATCTTTCAAAGCTTGCAGTGGGCTTGTTAATTCAACTTCTTCAAAGCCATTTTCTGTTAAAATAGCAATGATTCGATTACTTAATTTTGCCATAATTTTAATCTTTTAGTTTTTCGAAATCAGGTAGCTTAAATAAGGTATAGTTTATACAGCCATAAATTCTATTTGTTTAGATAGTTTTAAAATCACATATTAGTCAGAATTAATAAATAAACTACCTTTGCGTTTAGAAAAAATATGCATTTAAAGAAACGTATCGCCATTTTTGCATCAGGCTCTGGGTCTAACGCTCAAAAAATAATGGAGCATTTTAAAAAGCACAACGAAGCCGAAGTTGCTATTGTACTAACCAACAATCCAGATGCTTATGTACTTCAGCGTGCGGACAACTTCGAAATTCCGACGCATGTTTTTGATAGGCATGAGTTTACCAAAACAGACTCGGTGGTAAACCTTTTAAAAAACCTGGAAATTGATATTATCGTCCTTGCCGGTTTTCTGTGGCTAGTTCCTCAGAACTTACTAAAAGCATTTCCAAATAAGATTATAAATATCCACCCTGCACTATTGCCTAAGTATGGCGGCAAAGGCATGTACGGAGACAATGTACACAAAGCAGTGCTTGCCAACAATGAGGAGGAATCTGGAATTACGATCCATTTTGTTAATGAACACTTTGATGAAGGCGAGGTAATCCACCAGTCTCGTTTCCGCATAGAAAAAGGCGATGATATTGAGATGATTAAATTCAAGGGGCAACAGCTGGAGCACCTTCACTTTCCAAAAGTAGTAGAAAGCTTGTTGAAGAAGATGAAAAGTATTTAAGGTTAACTGGCGGCCTATTTTAATACTAATTTTTGTGATTAAGCTGACTATGGCTTAAACATTCATTCTTTTGATTTTTGAAATGGGCAGCTCAAATCGTGTTCGTCATCCATCCGCTTAACCAACAGTTTAGACCCTCTTTCTATTTGATAAAAACCCCTTCCATTTCTTAACACAAATCTCTATCTTTGCGGCTTCAAATTTCAACATAATGAGCCACCCTGTAAAAATAAAAAATGCTTTAATCTCAGTCTATTACAAAGACAACTTAGAACCTCTAATTAAAAAACTGAATGAACTAGGAGTAACTTTTTACTCTACTGGCGGAACTGAAAAATTTATTAGGGATTTAGGTTGCGATGTAGTGCCTGTTGAAGATTTAACAGGGTATCCGTCAATTTTAGGCGGAAGGGTAAAAACCTTGCATCCAAAAGTGTTTGGAGGTATTCTTTCGAGAAGAGAATTACAGGAAGATGTTGCCCAAGCAGAACAGTATGAAATTCCTGAGCTGGACCTTGTAATTGTGGACTTATATCCGTTCGAAGAAACTGTAAAAGCAGGACTTCCAGAGCAAGATATTATCGAAAAAATTGACATCGGCGGCATATCCTTAATCAGGGCTGCTGCTAAAAACTTTAAAGATGTTGTTATCATCGCTTCTAAAAGTGACTATACAACTCTTTATGACATCATTAGCGAAGGCGATGGTTCAACTACTCTTGAACAACGTAAAGAGTTTGCTAAAAGAGCTTTCAATGTATCATCTCACTATGATACTGCAATTTTCAACTATTTTAACCAGGAAAACCCCTTAACGCTTTTTAAACAAAGTGAGCAACAAGCGCAGATTTTACGTTACGGTGAAAACCCGCACCAAAAAGGCTACTTCTATGGCGATTTGGATGCGATGTTTACTAAATTGAATGGCAAAGAATTATCATACAATAACTTGGTTGATGTAGATGCTGCTGTTGCATTAATTGATGAGTTTACTGAGCCAACCTTTGCTATCTTGAAACACACAAATGCTTGTGGTGTTGCCAGTCGGGACAACTTAACGGAAGCATGGAAAGTAGCTTTAGCTTGCGACCCTGTTTCTGCTTTCGGCGGAGTAATTATCACCAACGGAGAGGTTGATGCTGAAACTGCGAAAGAGATAAACAGCTTATTTTTTGAAGTGCTGATTGCACCTTCATTTAGTGAAGAAGCTTTAAAAACCCTTACAGAAAAGAAAAACAGAATTCTTTTACAAAGAAAAGAGGTTGCCCTTCCAACAAGACTCTTCAAAACTTTGCTGAATGGCGTTATTGAGCAGGATAAAGATGCGACAGTAGAAGGGCCAGAACAAATGACCACTGTAACGGAAAAGAAACCGACAGAAGAACAATTAAAGGACTTGTACTTTGCCAACAAATTAGTAAAACACACCAAATCTAATACCATAGTTTTAGCTAAGAACGGACAATTGCTTGCTAGTGGCGTAGGGCAAACTTCACGTGTAGATGCATTAAGGCAGGCTCTTGAGAAAGCTAAATCGTTCGGCTTTGATGTTACTGGTTGCGCAATGGCTTCGGATGCATTCTTCCCATTCCCTGATTGCGTTGAAATTGCTGCTGACGCAGGCATCAGCGCGGTACTTCAGCCAGGCGGATCTATTAAAGACCAGCTTTCTATTGACAAAGCAAATGAAAAAGGGCTAGCAATGGTAACAACCGGAGTGCGCCACTTTAAGCATTAATACAATAAAATCTTCAATTTAACCCTCTTCATGCAAAACATAAGGGGGTTAAATTGTTTATAATGCCATCTGGATAATAAAAAATACGCGCTTCTCCGCAGGCTTTGCAATACAGACGCACAATCATCGTTATTTTGTATCTGTAAAGCGTTATTTTTCACTGCAGGTTTATATATTGCCATATTTTTTACATCTTGTTTTGTAGAATTTAAAGGCAAAAAATTTTATGTAAGTTTGCATACTTTTTTAAACTTTTAACATTTCTTTAATGGGTTTATTTAACTGGTTCACACAGGAAATTGCGATCGACCTAGGTACGGCAAATACCCTCATCATACACAACGACAAAGTAGTAGTAGACGAACCTTCTATTGTTGCTTTCGACCGCACAACCAACAAAGTAATTGCGATTGGAAGGCAGGCGATGCAAATGGAAGGTAAAACTCACGAAAATATACGCACAGTGCGCCCCCTTAAAGATGGAGTTATTGCAGATTTCAATGCTGCAGAACACATGATCAGGGGCATGATCAAAATGATCAATAACGGAAAGGGCTGGTTTTTCCCTTCTCTTCGTATGGTTATCTGTATTCCATCGGGTATTACAGAGGTGGAAAAGCGTGCTGTTCGCGACTCTGCTGAGATTGCTGGAGCTAAAGAAGTTTATCTGATTCACGAGCCGATGGCAGCCGCTGTAGGTATTGGTATAGACGTGGAAGAGCCGATGGGTAACATGATTATCGACATAGGGGGTGGTACCACAGAGATTGCTGTTATCGCCTTATCTGGTATCGTTTGCGACCAGTCTATCCGCGTAGCGGGGGATAACTTTGACAGCGATATCGTCCAATATATTCGGCGCCAGCACAATATTATGATTGGTGAGCGTACTGCAGAAAAAATCAAAATCGAAGTTGGAGCTGCCCTGCCTGAGCTTTCTGACCCTCCCGCAGACTTTGCGGTACAGGGAAGAGACCTAATGACAGGAGTTCCAAAACAGATCACCGTATCGTATACAGAAATTGCACATTGCCTGGACAAATCTATTTCCAAAATTGAAGAGGCGATATTAAAAGCATTGGAGATCACCCCTCCCGAGCTTTCTGCAGATATTTATCAAACAGGTATTTACCTTACAGGTGGAGGTGCACTTTTAAGAGGCTTGGATAAGCGTGTTGCTGCCAAAACCAAATTACCAGTGCACGTAGCCGAAGACCCTCTGCGTGCTGTTGTTCGCGGAACAGGAACCGCATTGAAAAATATCGGTGGCTTTAAATTCTTAATGCAATAAAAAAGAGGCAAGATGTTAGAAACAGGATATAAGACAAATACGACTTATATCTTATTTCTTATATCTTAAATCTAATACCTATAACTATGCGTAACCTCTGGATATTTATCAGTAAGTACAACGCATTTTTCTTTTTTATCATTTTCTTTATTACTTCGTTGGTTTTGTTTATAAGAAACAACTCTTTCCAACGGGCTAGTGTAATCAATTCGTCAAATGAAGTGATAGCCCGGGCTTACGAAACGGTGAACGAAGTAAAGCGCTACATCCATTTATCAGTTGAGAACGACAGCCTTGCAGCGGAAAATGCCCGGTTAAGAAATCAGGCGAAGGCAGCATTTTACAATGATAGCCTGCAACAGAATTCAGTTTCCGACTCTATAAACAGGCAACAGTATACCTACATCGTGGCAGAGGTTGTAAATAACTCAATACACCATAAGGATAATACAATAACCATTAACCGGGGAAAACGCCATGGAATTGTTAAAGGTATGGGGGTGATCTGTCCTTCGGGCATTGTGGGCATTGTTTTGAATGTATCGAATAACTATTCAACTATCCAGTCTCTATTGCATAGTGATACGCGGATAAGCGCTTCTATAAAAGAAAGCAACGCATTTGGTTCTCTTATGTGGGGAGAAGAAAGCTACGACCCAACAGTAGCGGTGTTAAAAGATATTCCGAACCACATCGTGGTAAAAAAAGGGCAGCATGTTGTTACTACTGGCTACTCCACAAGGTTCCCTAAAGGATTGCCTATTGGCAGGGTTAGGCGTGCAGGAATAAAGGGTGGCGACAGCTTCTTAAATATTGAAGTACAGCTAAGTACGGACTTTTCTACTTTGCAATATGTTTATGTAATAAAAAACATCCTTGGCCAAGAACAGGAACAGTTAGAAGCAATAGAACCAGCAAAATGATCAGAATTATTATCAGCAACCTAATACGTTTTGCAGCGCTGGTTTTTATCCAGGTTTTCCTGCTAAAAAATATCGGGTACTACAACCTGGCGACCCCATTCTTGTACATCCTTTTTATCTTGCTCTTGCCCTTTGAAACACCCAATGGGCTGGTTTTTATACTTTCATTCTTCCTAGGCCTAAGTATTGATGCATTTTACGATACACCGGGTGTAAACGCCGCAGCTTGTAGTGTTTTAGCGCTGGTAAGAATTATATTTATCAACCTGACTGTACAAAGGCAAGGACTTGAAACAGAGCCCGAACCTAAGCTTGGTATCATGGGATTCAGGTGGTTTTTCTTCTACGCTGCCATTCTCACCCTATTTCATCACCTAACGATGTTTCTTTTAGAAACTTTTAGCTTTTCTGATATCCGTTACACACTAATTCGTACGGCTTTGAGTTCTCTATTTACAGTATCTTTAATTTTATTATCAGAATTTATTTTCTTCCGTAAGAAAGAGCGCTAATGAATAGTTTTTTTCAGCGAAGGTTTGTTGTTCAGGGTATTTTTATTGCAATAGCTCTGGTTTTATTGCTAAGGCTTTTTTATATCCAGGTTATTGATAAAAGCTATTTCCTTTCCGCCAACAATAACGTGCTGCGTAAAAAGATTATTTTCCCTGCACGTGGAGTGATATTAGACCGTAAAGGTGAAATTCTTGTTCAAAATGAACCCGTTTATGACCTAATGGTCATTCCTCATGAGGTTAAGCCATTTGACACCCTTGAATTTTGCCGCCTGATAGGCATTGACAAAGCGGGGTTTGACAAACGCTTTAAAAAAGCAAAAAATTATTCGCCATATCGTGCCTCTATTTTTGAAAAACAGTTATCTGCTTTAACATTTGCTACATTTCAAGAATCTCTTTTTGAATACCCAGGCTTTTATGTCCAAAATCGTTCAGTGCGCAGATATCCTGATACTATTGCAGCCCAATTTCTCGGTTATATAGGCGAAGTCAGAGATAATGAAATTGAAAAATCCGGGGGCTTTTACCGCCCTGGGGATTATATTGGGAAAACCGGTGTTGAAAAATCATATGAGGAATTGCTAAGGGGACAGCGCGGAGTTGAGAACCTAATGGTTGATGCATTTAACCGCCCTAAAGGGCACTTTTCTGATGGCAAATATGATACCCTGGCTGTTGCCGGAGAAAAGCTTATTTCATCCCTGGATAAGGGCCTCCAAAAATTCTGCGAAAGATTAATGCACAATAAAATTGGAAGTATTGTAGCTATTGAGCCTGCAACCGGGGAGATTCTTGCCTTTGTGAGTAGCCCGACCTACGATCCTAATATGATGGTTGGACGACAACGCGGAAAAAATTATGAAATTTTAGATAAAGATCCTAACAAGCCTATGTTTATTCGCCCGATACAGGCCGAATATCCTCCTGGTTCTATTTTTAAAGTTATTAATGCACTTGTGGCTCAACAGTTTGGGCAAGCCAGGCCTGATACGCGATATTTTTGTGCCGGAGGCTACCGTGCAGGAAGGCGTATAATGCGCTGTACCCACGTGCATGGATCAGTTGATTTAGCCCAGTCATTGCAATTTTCCTGCAATACTTATTACGGCTACACCTATAACCGAATGATTGACCACTCGGGAATGCGTCCGGTAAATGCCTTTAAAAAATGGCGTGAAGCGGTAGCGAAGTTTAATATAGGTTCTAAGCTGGATATTGATTTCCCCAACGAACGTAAGGGTTTACTTCCAACCGATCAGTTATATACTAAACGATGGAAGAGTGATAAATGGGGATCGAGCTTTAATATTTCGTTGTCAATTGGGCAAGGTGAATTAGGCATCACTCCGCTGCAAATGGCAAATGTTGCAGCAACAGTCGCCAATAGAGGTTTTTTCTATAAACCACATTTAATTAAGGCTATAGGTGAGAAAAAAGTAGTTAAGCCAGAGTTTACCAAAAAGAACTTTGCGGGAGTAGACCCCTTATATTACGACGTTGTTGTAGAAGGAATGAGTAGGGCTGTAAACCAACCCGGTGGTACAGCACATTTCCAGGTTAATATGATTCCGGGCATTGAACTTTGCGGAAAAACCGGTACTGTACAAAACCCACACGGAAAAGACCACTCTGTATTCTTTGGCTTTGCGCCACGCAACAATCCTAAAATTGCGATTGCGGTTGTAATAGAAAATGCGGGATTCGGAGCTTCGTGGGCTGCCCCTATTGCCAGTTTTTCAGTAGAAAAGTATTTGGTAGACAGCGTAAGCAGGCCAAAGGCAACCGTAGATTATTTTATTACCAAAGACCTACTACCGGGGCACGACAAGCCTAAACCGAAGCTTAAACCGGGAACTACTGATAGTACCGGATCAAAGCAACCGGCCCCTCGACAACCAAGCCAGGCTTCAACTGCAAACACTAAAGCTATTTTACCTAATGAATAATCAACGCGGAGTATTCTTTAATGTAGACTGGATATTAATTTTAATATACCTGAGCTTATGTATTATTGGATGGTTCAACATCCATGCAGCTGTGTACGATCCTAGCAATCCAAGTATTATAGACCTGGATAGTAATTACGGCAAGCAGTTTATCTTCATAATTGGTGCTTTAATAATTGGAGGGCTAATTATGCTGATGGATGCAAAGTTCTTCAACTCAGTTGCTCCGGTCTTCTATGGCATCACTCTCATTTTACTTGTTGTAGTATTGATTGTAGGACGAAACGTTGGAGGAAACCAAGCATGGATTCCTTTAGGAAGTTTTAGGCTACAGCCATCAGAATTTGCCAAATTTTCCACATGCCTGTTGCTTGCACGATATTTAAGCGCGGTTAACCTGAAGCTGAATGATTTAAAGACGCTCATAACAAGCGGAATTATATTGTTGATCCCTATGGGGTTAATTATGCTTCAACCAGATACCGGTTCGGCATTAACATTTACGTCTATAGTTTTTGTTTTGTACCGCGAAGGCTTATCGGGCTATGTGCTGGTTATCGGGGCAATATGTATCACTTTGTTTGTGTTGGCATTACTTTTTAACAAGTTCTTTTTAATAGGTGTGCTGGTGGCTATCACTGTAGCTGCCGTTGTTTTAAATAAACGTAACCGCAAGCTGATTTCGGTAATTATTGCTGGCGGTGTAATCGCGATTGCCTTTATCTTCTGCGTAGATTTCGCCTACGAGAACGTATTACAATCGCACCAACGTAACCGTATCGATGTAATTTTGGGTAAAATTGACGACCCCCGAGGCCAAGGCTATAACCTCAACCAGTCTAAAATTGCAATTGGTTCGGGAGGACTTTGGGGAAAAGGTTATTTACAGGGAACTCAAACCAAATACGACTTTGTTCCAGAGCAGAGTACCGACTTTATTTTTTGCACCGTGGGTGAAGAGTGGGGCTTTATTGGAAGCCTCGTAGTTATCGGACTATATCTGACTTTACTGATACGAATCATCAATATTGCAGAAAGGCAACGTTCTAGTTTCTCGCGTATTTATGGGTATGGAGTGGCTTCTATCCTATTCTTCCATTTCTTCATCAACATAGGAATGACGATTGGGCTGGTACCCGTAATCGGGATCCCCCTTCCCTTTTTAAGTTATGGAGGATCCTCATTGTGGAGTTTTACTATCTTATTATTTATCCTGCTAAGGCTGGATTCCAATCGTATGGGGCTTATCTAAGGTATCGCCTATTCAGTATTTCGTAGAACTTTTCTACCGTTGAGGATTTCCCCGCCCAGTTGTTTTTAGTTGCGTAATTCGTTTTGAGAAAGGTTTCGGCAACAGAAAATGAATCGAAGCGGTTTAAGATATCAATAGCTTCGCTGTAGGCAAGACTATAGCCATTAAAAAGGTCTTTTATAAACAACAGTTTGTCATTTAAATTAATTGCCGTTTTGAGATCGGAAATTGGTTGTTTGCTAGGCTCGAAAGCGTTTGACTGCGCAGCTTTCTGCGCTGAAATTATATCGTTAAGCGTTTGAACTGCCGGAGGGCTTACTGACGAGGTTTCGACACTGGTAACCTTCTCTGGAATAACAACCTCGCGAACTACTGGCTCTGCTGCAACTTTTACCTCTTCCACCACAGCCTGACTGCTGGAGAGGCCATTAACGGCATGCTCCTGCGCTTCGCTTTGACTAGCCTCGGTGTCTACATGTTCTTTTTCGGCCACAGGCTCTGGCAACGAAGCAACGTTAGCATGAGGCTGAAATTCTGGTTGAGGGGTAACATCAATTGCCTTTTGTTCCTCTGGCCTCACTTCCTCTAGCGGCCTGCTTTCAGGCTCTTCAATCTTTATATTTTTGATCTCTGTTGCAGGCTCTGTTAAAGCAGGTTTAACAGCTTCATCCGTAGCCGGAGGAGAGACAGGCTCCGAGGAATGTTTAACCTCCTGCTTCGTTACTACCTGAGTACTTGCAATACCCTGAGCTACTTTCCGAAGTACCTTTACATGCTCAGCAAGAAAATCAGAGTTAGCAGAAAGCAATTCTAACTCCAGGTCATTCAGCTGGTCCGGGTTCTCTGATAAATATTGGTATTGGCCATATATTTCGTTGACTATCGTCCCTATTTTCTTAAAAATCTCTTTCTGTTGCATCATGTGAGTATAACGCTAATAAGCAGTGTATGTTGATCTTTGACTTTCAAACTTAGATATTTTTTTCCCTTAAATACCACATTAACAGATATAATTTTAAAAATACTAGCCCCGTGAGTATAGACAGTTTCACTTGCGAATTATAGGGGCTCAAACCCATAAAAACCAGGTTTAAATTTCGATATTCGCGCTCAGGAAAAGAGGAACAATGTTATTTAGTGAACTACATTTCAGGCCAGGAATTGGGCAGAGAGGAAGTATTGAAGTTATCTGCGGGTCTATGTTTTCGGGCAAAACCGAGGAACTGATTCGGCGATTGAGAAGGGCTCAAATTGCAAAATTAAATGTGGAAATATTTAAGCCAAAAATTGACAACCGATATGATGAATCCTCGGTCGTTTCGCATGATTTAAACTCAATTCATTCCACTCCTCTGGAAAACTCTTCATCGATTTTAATTTTGGGCACAAATACGCAGGTTGTTGGCATTGACGAGGCGCAGTTTTTTGATGATGGTTTACCTGAGGTATGTATAAAACTAGCCAATAAGGGAATACGAGTAATTATTGCAGGCCTGGATATGGATTTTCAAGGACGCCCCTTTGGCCCGATGCCGGCATTGATGGCTATTGCCGAAGAAGTAACCAAAGTGCATGCAGTTTGTGTGCAGTGTGGGTCGCCGGCAAGTTTTTCGTACCGTAAAGTTACCAGCGACGCAAAGATCCTTTTAGGAGAAAAAGACAGCTATGAACCCCGCTGCCGGCTCTGCTTTAATACTGAAGGTTAGCTTAATTATCTTATAATTGAGATTTTCCGGGTCATAATGCTATTATTTGCCTTTAACCGATAGAAATAGAAACCATTTGCAATTTCCTTCAGGTCAACCAATTCATCATGAGATCCTCTTTCGTAAACCTTATTAGAGATTAATTTTTTAACCAACTGCCCCTGCATATTGTATAAATCCAGCGAAACGGTTTTCCTCTCTTTGAGTGAAAACATTACCCGGCTATCTTTGCCCTCCCCAATTGGATTAGGATAACTGTTAATCACTTCTTCGGTTATTACCTCCTCTGGAATTGCTGTTTTTAATTTCTCGTAAATAACAGCAGACGATGCTGCATTTTCTTTTAAGTTCTCCAGATTGTCGCCTCCTACAAGAGCAAAGGCTGCTGTAATAGACTGCCCCGGTTTTATTACATAAGGGCCTAAGGAGCTCACCCAGGACACATCTAATCCGTTAACCTGGGTAAGCCCCAGGCCTGGCAACGCAATGCCATTTGAAAGAGTTCTGTATTTTTCTTCTATTGTGAATTCATCCTCCTCGAGAATATTTCCTGCCAAACGATTACTAAGCGGATAATAGCCTGGCGTAGAACCGCCTAACATCTTCACCCCGGCAAATGGGAGTGACGTGTTTTTTTTATCGTAAATATACCCAAGCTTGCTGGCTGGATCGTATTGGGTAGCATTTGTTGCACCGCCGTCAATGTCCCAATCAGTAAAAAGTCCCACAAATACGTTTTTAAGCTCGGTAGTATTTTGGTTAATAACTTCAAACTCGTTAATGAGGCTTGAAGCACCTATTCCATTCTGGATAAGATAAGCACGGTGCTTAACTCTGATATTTAAAGGATTGGGGCTTCCGCTATCGTCAAACTCTGCAATTGCTTTAATTGTATCGGCAACCACAGTGCCTTTCACCCTAACCTGTTTTACGAAATGGTCGTCTGTTACACTTTCTTCTGTCCTTGCATTGTTAGAAACCTGCGTAGCTGAATTTCCAATCATCAAAGCAGCTTCGAACAACAGCTGGTTATCCTTGTATCTAAATCCAAGCGGGCCATTTTCATCGCCCGCTTTTAGGAAACCAATAAGCCCTTTACTAGTAACAGTGGTAGCAATTGTACTGCTCCGCATGTTAAGAAAATCGCGGGAAACGATTACGACAAAGCCTTCATTATCATGGTAAGTTCCATTCGCGCTATAGTTCAACCTAAATTCAACCGACTGGTTGTCTATAGCACTCGGCCGAATATAAATTTTAAAGGGGCCTATATTTTGTTTGGTTTCCAGACTACCCAGGCCGGCAACTGTTTGAGTAGCTTGCGTAACTTGAACATCCTCATCATTACTAGTTAGAGTAACCTGTAAATTACTAACCGGGAAAAGGAAATTTTTTAAGTCCACAAAAATCGTTAGCGTATCTCCGGCTGGAATCGTTCCCTGCCCCTTGTCTACCAAAGTTATTTTTTGCTGCTTTATTGATGGCGAACTTTCTGTTAAAGCACGATATACGTTTAGCCTCCCTCTACCTAACTGACTAACATAATTAGGGTTTTTAGCATCAATGTTATCCGCTGTAACCCTTAGCTGTTCTCCTATCTGCTGCATATTAAAACCCGGAAAGTACGATTTTACCAAGGCTGCCGCACTTGCAACTACGGGTGCAGCCATTGAGGTTCCTGTTTTGAAATTGTAGGAATTATTCAATACTGTGCTATAGATACTTGTTCCGGGGGCAGCCAAAGAAACATAATACCCGAAATTTGAACTTGAGTTTTTAGTGTCATCAGCCTGCACGTTGGCAACCGCTATAACGCCCTCGTATGCTGAGGGATATTGTGGTAAGTTTTTACCACTGCCATCGTTTCCGGCGGCGGCAATTATTAAGCAGTCTTTTGCAAGCGCGTAATTAACAATATCCTGGCCAAAAAAACTGCCGCTATCACCTCCCCAGGAACAATTGATAATTTTGGCTCCATGATCAGCGGCGTATTTAATACCCTCGTAGCCTCTTACAATTGTGTTCCCGTCATTGTCTGAGGCGGCTTTAATGATCATCAGTTTTGCTGAATTGTAGGCAACACTAGCTACCCCCAATCCATTATTATTTACAGAGGATGCAATTCCACTGACGTGAATACCATGGTCGCCACTGGTTGCATTGGGGTCATTGTCTTCAATGATATTAGAGCTCGATTCGCCAACGAAGTCCCAACCTTTAAAATTATCAACATAACCATCGCCATCATCATCAATATTATTTCCTTCAGGATCACTTGTATTGTAATATATATTCCCTGCTAAGTCGCTATGCCCCAGTTCTCCGCCAGAATCAACTATTGCCAAAATAACTTGTTTTGTACTAGAAAGCAGGTTCCAGGCTTGAGGCGCTGCTATTTGATTTAAATATTGTTGCACCTGGGAGTATAGCGCATCGTTGGGCACACTAAGGCTGGTATGGCAAACATAAGCAGGCTCTGCGTACTCTACCGCATCATTTTTCAACAGTTCATTGACCGACTTTTCGATATCAGCCCCTTCGGGAAGTGTTAGTTCGTAAATTCGATTAAGGCCATATTTGTTCTCTATCTTCCTGAATGTGGTAATGTTATTCTTTTTGCTGTTTTGAGGGAACTTTTGCTCTATTTTGGATGAGCCCAAGCCGACAAGGCTTTGAACGGATGAAACTTTGTTTTGCGACATCGCTGATTCTTTCAGCTTTACAATAAGCTTATTAGGTTGATAATCTTTAGCAGTTACATGGGCAGGAAGCTTAAAAGTTCTTTTCTCAGCCTGTGCAAATGCAGAAAATAGCGAGGAACAAAGTAATAAAGAAAGTAAAAGTTTCTTCATCTGAGTGCGTTAATGGTTAATAGAGGAACTAGACTATTTTAAGGTATCCAAAACCTTAAACATTTTTTGTTTAATTGCAGATGTGCTCCCATTGTAATTATTTACTATAAATGTAAAAACTATTGGCGTACCAGACGAACTTTTTTGATAACCTGTATAACACAAAACATTGCGAATACTACCGCTTTTCATTTTCATATTATTATAGAGCGGAAAGCTTTCATAATAACTGTCGAACCAGTTTTCTTTTTTTGCTGAAAGGAGAATCTTTGCCATAGCTGTTGATGTCACCCTGTTTTCAGGCGACAAACCGCTTCCATCTAAAATACCCAAACTGTTAGGGTCTATGCCGGCTTTTTTGTACCAAAAGTCTTTGATCAGAGCTGTGCCATCTTCAAAACTTGCCTGTTTCCCTTGGTTTACAGCCATCGTTTTTACTAAATTTTCAGCATAAAGGTTGAGGCTCTTTTGATTAAGCCAATAAACGATTTGAGACAATGAGGGAGATTGATAAGTACTGATTATTTTAGATGAAGCAGCAAAAGGCTTTCCTTCTGAGTTCAAAATCCTCCGGGTAGTTGCAAAGCCCGAAGATGGAACTGACAAACGGAATAAATTGTCTTTTAACTCTTGCGCCAACTGTAAGGCAGGGTCTGGTATTGAAACTTTGATGGTTTTATTGAGATCAATGCCATAGGTACCGCGAACGTAAACTATATCAGAATAGGGTGAGGAGTAGGCATAAACGTTATCTCCGGTTCCGGGATTTCCTGTGGATACCTCATTGATGATTTTTATATCGGCTAACTTAGGTTCAGCACGAATAAATTGTGCAGCCTCGCCGGGCTTTGCCCCTGCTTTGAAAATAAGCCCGAATTCATTTTCGCGCCAGCTGGCAGACGTTGCGCCAGAACCATAATAATTCCCTATATCTTGCCAAATCCAACCCAGGGGAAGAGTTTGTGTTCCGAATAAAGAATCATCGACTATGATTTTTCCTTCTATCCTTTTTATCCCGGATTGTTTAACCGCGGTTATCCACTTCTCCATTAATACTTCGGGCTTGGACTGAGGGTATCTGTCGCTGCCCAAGGTTGGGTCTCCGCTGCCTTTTAGTATTAAATCACCTTTTAGGATGCCATTGTTGCTTATAGTTCCATTATACCCAAGGGTTGTCTCCCATTTAAAATCTTTGCCCAGGATATTGAACGCTGTGGCAGATGTTACCGTTTTTAGTGTGGATGCTGGGGCTAAGCCAATGCCTCCATTTCTTGAGAAAATCACTTCTCCGGTTTCTGAGTTGAGGGCTGTTAAGGAGCTTAATCCGTATTTTAATTGTGAATCGCTTTCGAAAGCGTTGTACGCCGCTATTATTTTTTGCTGTAATGGCTGGCTTGATACGGTTTGAGTAATCGCGATAAATAACACCAATAACCTTGATTTCATTATGCCAATAATAGCGAAATTTTAGAGGATTATTTTACCGCAGAAGATATGGAGGTTTACAGAGAGGTTAGTCCGATTACAAATCTGAGGTTAGGATGTGTCCGGATTGCAAATTTGAAAAAGGGGGTGGAATTTATTTCTTATCCGTCAGTTGAAACTGACGGCAATGGATATGACTTACTAGGTGCTACAGCCTGCAATGTTTTCTATTGCCGTGCTTCGGCCAACGGAACTTTAGGCATGTTTTTAAGATCTAAGCTTTCCCATCAGTTCAAACTGACGGCAATGGGCCTACAGCTCTCCTCAATTTTGATGAAATAAAGAACCGTCCTTCCAATCTAAGCCGGATAGAAGCGGCAGCTTTTTTGCGAGCCGAGGTTATTGAAAGGGAAGGCAAAAAACTACAGCGGATAGCCGGAAGCCGGTGAGAAAAGAACCACGGCTCCCTTTCAAAAAAATTTATAAAAACTAAAAAAGCGGTAATCCTTCTCGGGCTACCGCTTTTTCAATATAGTTTAAAGAATAAGCTTAAGCTAAAATTCCTTGTTTTTGTAAGTACTCTGCAATTTGCACTGCGTTTGTTGCTGCACCTTTACGAAGGTTGTCAGCCACAATCCAAAGATTTAGCGTATTTGCCTGCGACTCATCACGGCGAATACGGCCTACAAACACCTCGTCTTTTTCATGCGCGTCTTTTGGCATTGGGTATTTTGCATTAGATGGATCGTCTACCACAATTACACCTTCCTGAGCTTCCAACAAACGGCGAACTTCTGCTAAATCAAAGTCATTTTCAAACTCGATATTTACCGCTTCAGAGTGACCACCCATAACTGGGATACGCACTGTTGTTGCAGTAACTTTGATCGACTCGTCGCCCATGATTTTGTTCGTTTCCTTAATCATTTTCATCTCTTCTTTAGTGTATCCATTGTCCTGGAACACGTCGATTTGAGGAATAACGTTCAAGTCGATTGGATAAGCATAAGCCATTGGCCCTTCAACTCCAGCACGCTCGTTCATTAACTGATCTACCGCTTTAACGCCAGTACCTGTTACAGATTGGTAAGTAGAAACTACTACGCGTTTGATTTTATATTTATCGTGAAGTGGCTTTAAAACCACTACCATCTGGATGGTTGAGCAATTTGGATTAGCAATAATTTTATCTTCTGGCGTTAATACGTTTGCATTAACTTCTGGCACAACCAACTTTTTAGTTGGGTCCATGCGCCATGCAGAAGAGTTATCAATTACCGTAATACCCGCTTTAGCAAAAAGAGGGGCATACTCTAAAGAGGTACCGCCACCAGCTGAAAACAATGCTACATCTGGTTTAAGTGCAATTGCTTCGTCCACGGTCACCACCTTGTACTTCTTTCCCTTGAATTCAAGTTCCTTACCAGCACTTTTTGCTGATGCTACCGGAATTAATTCACTAACAGGGAAATTGCGCTCTGCTAAAACTTTTAACATCACCGAACCTACAAGGCCGGTAGCGCCTACAACTGCAACTTTCATTTTGCTTTTTTGGATTAAATATGTGTAATTTAATTTTTTAAATTCCGCAAAGATGAGAAAATGTTTAATGTTTTCCCTGATATTTTTTGCGAAAATTGCCTTATCACAAGTAAATGACAATTTTGATGATGGAAATTTCACAAACAATCCGCCATGGACAGGGAGTAATTCAAGCAACGATTTTACAGTTGCCAACAACCAGCTACGTTCTAATTCTACAACCGCAAGCAGCAACTTTTATCTAAGTACAGCCAGCAGTTTAGCCAGCAACTGTATCTGGGAGTTCTATTGTAACCTACAATTTGCTACGTCGGGCAGCAATTATGTAGATGTTTACTTAACATCTGACCAAGCTAACTTGCAAGCCGCCAATATTAACGGCTACTTTGTGCGTATTGGAAACACAAGTGATGAAATTTGTCTTTACAAACGAAGTGGAGCAGGCAGTACCAGTGTTAAACTGATTGACGGAGTTGATGCTTCAGTAAGCAGTACTTCAAATAATCGTATCAAAATCAAAGTTACCCGAACAAGCTCTAATGTTTTCAGCTTAGAAAGAGACATAACTGGCTTGGGAACGTCTTACCTGTCGGAAGGTTCTGTTACGGATGCAAGCTTTAGCACCTCCAACTATTTCGGAGTTTATGTGGTACAATCTACCTCGGGCTTTCATCAGAAACATTTTTTTGATGATATCAGCATTTCCCCTTTGGTAGTTGATAATACGCCACCCAAGGTGTTAAGTGCGGCGGTTTTGAATGAGACTGATATCGAACTTACCTTTGATGAGCCGCTGGATGAAACATCAGCTAAAACTACTGCTAATTATTCTTTGAATAATGGCTATGGTAACCCTGCGTCAATAAGTTCAGGAACCGATGCCAAGCACTTTATTTTAAGATATGCGAATAGCTTAAAAACCGGGAGCTACACGCTTACAGCGACAAATATTCTTGATAAAAATAATAACGCTAGTACTGGCAATAATACTGCTTCGTTCTCCTACATTCAGCCATATGTTGCCAGAAAAGGCGACATTGTAATTAATGAGATATTTGCAGACCCTTCGCCACAAATAGATTTACCAGGGCTTGAGTTTGTTGAGTTATGGAACACTTCGGCAGAAACCATTTCATTGCAGAACTGGAAATATAGCGATGCGTCCTCTACTTCAACATTGGGCAATTATTTCATGGCCCCGGATGAACATTTAATTATTTGCGCAAAGGCAGATACCGCTGAATTTAAAACCTTCGGCAAGGTTTTGGGCATTTCACCCTGGCCCTCATTAAACAATTCGGGAGACAACTTGAAATTATTAAGTCCGCAGGGATTAATAGTTGATTCGGTTGATTATAAAGATTCCTGGTACAAAAGCGCTGAAAAGAAAGCAGGAGGCTGGTCTCTGGAATTAATTGATAATAAGTCGGTTTGTGGGGGAATTCAAAACTGGGCTGCGAGTATTGATGCTAGTGGTGGCACTCCGGGGAGAAGAAATTCGGTTTACAAGGCAAATACAACTACGGAACTTTTAAGTGTTTCTTCTGCGAGTTTGAGCGATAGCGTCACCATAGCTCTTAGTTTTAATAGATTGGTAGACAGCCTTTCCACGTCAAACCCATCCAACTATGTTATTAATAATGGATTAGGTAGCCCTGTCTCGGTGAAAGTGATTGCGCCAGATTTTAAACTGGCTGAGTTGAAGTTTAGCAATGCCATTAGTCGCGGCAAAGTTTATAAAGTTACTGCTTCTAACATTACCGACTGCTCTGGCATATTAATTTCTACGCGGAACAATTCGGCTGAATTTACTTACCCTGAATCTGCTGCCAGAGAGGACATTCTAATAAGCGAAATTTTGTTTAACCCTCGCCCTGATGGTGTGGACTTTGTAGAGATCTATAATAACTCGATGTCTGATTTCGATTTAAAGGAATTAAGCATTGCCACAATTAAAGGAGCTGATAGCCTGGTTAGCATTAAGCCGGTAAGTTCTACACAGCTGCTACTAAAGCCGAAACAGTATTTGGTTTTAAGTATAGATCCCGATAATGTTAAAAAGGAATATCACACAGAAAATCCGGATGCTTTTCTGAAAATGGTTTCAATGCCTTCTTTTAATGATGATGCCGGAACTGTGGTCCTTTTATCTGGCTCTGCGCGAATAGACCAATTCAGTTATTCTGAAAAAATGCACTTCGGCTTAATTAAAGATGCCGAAGGTGTTTCGCTGGAACGAGTGAGCCTTAACCGAACTGCTGCTGAAAATGGCAATTTTCGCTCGGCTGCATCTTCAGCTGGTTTTGCTACTCCAGGTTATAAAAACTCTCAAAACCAGGATGAAGTACCTGGATCGGGGGAAGTTTCTCTTGCCTCAAAAACCTTCTCTCCTGATAATGATGGTTTTGAAGACGCCTTAACGATCAACTATAATTTTACGGAAGCTGGTCTTGTTGCCAACGCCAGTATTTATAATGCACAAGGTGTTTTAGTTAAAAGGCTTATTAAAAACTCGACTTTGGCTGCCGAAGGTTCTCTTCATTGGGATGGGCTGGACGAAAACAGCAATAAAGCGAAAGTAGGTATTTATGTAGTTTATATGGATGTTTTTGATTTGAAGGGGAATACTAAGAAGTTTAAGAAAAGCTGCGTGTTAGCAGCAAAGTTGTAAGAAAATAATTCAGCATGGGCTTAATGGGGAATTTCTCATTAAACCCATGCGTTATCTATTCAAAGTTTAGCTAAACAATTCTTGAAGAGTTTCTAAAATCAGGCTTGATGTTTTGCTGTCTAATTTTCCCAGCTTCCGGCCCAATCTTATTTTATCCAGGGCTCTGATCTGATCAAGAGAAACCTGGCCATTCTTTCCGTCAATAAAGCAGTTAATTCTTGTGGGATAATTTCGAATAGTAGAGGTTAATGGGGCAACTATTACGGTGTTAAGCGAGCGATTTACTTCATCAGGAGAAAGAATTACGCAAGGCCTTATTTTTTTATTTCACTTCCAACGGTGGGATCCAAATCAATGAAATAAACTTCAAAACGCTTTACTCCCATGTCCAATCGTCTTCATCAAATTTATTATTAAACTCTCCCATAAGATTTTCTTTATCGTCCAGAGAACCTGCAGCCATGAATTGTTCCTCCCAACCTTTCCTGGGTTTTCCTTGCACAGGCCTTATAATTATGCTATCACCTTTAACCTCTATATTCACTTCGTCTTTTATTTGACATTGCTCAATAATTGCTTTTGGAAAGCAAAATACCCGTGGAATTGCCGATTTTTCTCACTCTAACAATCATAAATCAAAGTTATAGTTCGTGATATCTTTCTCAAGATAAAAACTATTTGTTTAACAACCATGGAAGCCATTTCAAACCTTAACCCTATTCTTATACAAGCCTTATGCAACAAACCTAAACATCTATCTTCCTTCCTCGTTTAAAAGCATAGCAACCTAATTATATGCCGCAAGAAAACATCCTCGTATTTGGAGCCAATGGGCAAATAGGTACAGAACTGGTTGAGCAGCTTCGATTACTTTATGGGGGCAATCATGTAATAGCTTGTGACATTAAAGAGCCCGATTTTGAGCATCGGGAAGATGGGCCTTTTGAATTTGCCAATGTGCTCGATAAACAGCATCTGGAAGAACTGTTTCTTAAATACAAACCCCACCAGGTTTATCACTTAGCGGCACTTTTATCTGCCATTGGCGAACAAAAACCTAAACAAGCCTGGGAACTGAATATGAATAGCCTGCTGTATATTCTGGATTTAGCTGTTCAATACAAGGTTAAAAAAGTTTTCTGGCCGAGTTCTATAGCTGTTTTTGGCCCGCATTCGCCACAATATAATACTCCGCAGCTATGTATTATGGACCCGACGACGGTTTATGGAATTAGCAAATTGGCTGGCGAGCATTGGTGTGAGTATTATTTTATTAAATATGGGCTGGATGTGCGCAGCATAAGGTATCCTGGTTTAATGGGCTGGAAGGCTGATCCGGGAGGTGGCACAACCGACTATGCGGTCCATATATTTCATGATGCGATTAGTAAGGGCAGCTATGAATGTTTTCTCTCTGAAGATACCGAAATTCCGATGATGTATATGCAGGACGCAATCAGGGCAACAATAATGTTAATGGATGCGCCGATTCAAAATTTAAGCACGCGTAGTAGCTATAATATCGCGGGCTTTAGTTTTACGCCGGCTATGCTCGCTTCTGAAATACAAAAACATATTCCCGACTTCGAAATATCTTACCTGAAGAACGACCCAAGGCAGGCAATTGCGGATAGCTGGCCCAAATCTATAGATGATTCTGTTGCGCAAAAAGACTGGGGCTGGCGGGCTGAGTTTGATTTAACTGCCATTACCGAAGATATGTTGAAACACCTCAAAAAGGAAGTTTAAAATCCGTTTAAACCCAGGGAATTCGCTTTTAAAAAAATCGTAAGGAGAATTTCAGTGAAAGAACCCATAGGAGAGGCAAAAGTGTCTGACATCTTCGTCCGCAGGACTCCCTTGGAGAGATGTCTGACACTTATATACGGCTCTGCGTTATTTCTTAAGTTAAAAGCGATTGCTATGTATTTAAAGCACCAAAATTCCGATAGCAATATTCGTCCCTTTCTTTGTTTTTAATTGTTAATTTTGCCGTTCTATTTTGATTTTTAGAATTATACTATTGATTATATACAATGGGAAGAGCATTTGAATTCCGCAAAGAAAGAAAATTTAAACGCTGGGCTAAAATGGCTGTGCAGTTCACCCGTTTAGGGAAAGAGATTGTGATGGCCGTAAAATCTGCGGGCCCTAATCCTGAAACAAACTCACAGCTTCGTACGGCAATTCAGAACGCCAAGGCAATAAACATGCCTAAAGACCGTGTTGAGGCTGCCATTAAAAGAGCATCAAACAAAGACCAGTCAAACTATGAGGAAATAGTTTACGAAGGATATGCACCTCATGGTGTTGCCGTTTTAGTAGAAACTGCTACTGACAATACCAACCGTACTGTGGCTAACGTACGCAGTTATTTTAATAAAGTTGGCGGAACGCTTGGTAAAACTGGTTCTTTAGATTTCATTTTCAACAGAAAAGCGGTATTCCGTTTTGTTCCAGGCGAAATTGACCTTGAAGAACTTGAATTCGAGTTAATTGATGCTGGATTAGAGGACTTGTTCCTGGAAGCGGACGAAGAAGGGAATGATATAGCGGTTTTACACACTGCGTTTGAAGACTTCGGAAAAATGCAAAAGGCGCTTGAACAAAAAGGCATTGAAGTAAAGAGCGCCAAATTAGAAAGAGTAACGTTATCAACAGCCGAAGTTTCAGACGAACAAGCTGCAGACGTACTTAAACTGATTGATAAGCTGGAAGAGGACGATGACGTTCAGGCGGTTTATCACAATATGGCATAGCCTCCTACCTTCGTCAAAGAAGAGGGAAAATACAGTTTTTTGCTACTTATTGCTTAATTTAGGTTAAAACCTTAAGTCATGGAAGACAAAGACGTATTAATGGCTGAGATGTTAAAAAAACTAAGTTCGTTCATTGACATTTCCATTAAGCAATTTGAGCAGCAGCAACAATTCAATGAGAAATTTCTAAGCCACCTTGAGAAGCTTGAAGATTTAAGCGCACAAACGCTGGAATTAAACAAGCAAGTGGTGCATCGCTTAGAGAACATAGATAAGAAACTTTAATTCTATAATGACTTTTGAAGAATTTTTCGCAAAGAAAAAAATAGACTTAGTACAGCTGGAAAAAGCTGAACCTGGCTTATTTAATGAATTCAAAAGTCATTATGCTTTAATGGGCGAAAAGAGCTTCGACCACTCTAAAAAATTCTGGTTCAACAAATTACGCCACCTCTACCACTTAACGGCACCTGCAAAGGAGGCTCCTAAGCCTGATAAGATTGCTTCTCAGGCAGAACCTCTAAGTTCGCCTACGATTGAGCAAAACGTATCGGCAGCAAAAGCGGATATTGTAGAAGCAGCAAAACCTGTTGTTAATCGTCCGGCGTTCAAGCCAAGAAATATTCCGGCGAAAAGCGAGGAAAAAGAGCAAATTACTCCAACCGAAAACACTAGCGAAACTGCACCTGCAAGCCCGGCAAAAGTGCCTGGATTTAAACCTCGTAACATTAAACCTCCGGTTCAAGCTTCTAATGAGGAAAAAGCGCCCAAAACAGCCGAGCCAACGGAAGCCGCTTCTGAATCTACAGAAACTGCTGCCAAGCCAGCTTTCAAGCCAAGGTTTAATATGAAAAACATGCCGCAGCAAAAACCTGCGGAACAAGCTCAAGAAACTAAAG
>CBIHNR010000038.1:0-33399 GCA_966211215.1 uncultured Pedobacter sp. | reverse complement strand
AATAATTTGCGCAGAGGAATGTGCGAAAAAAGGCACCTCGCAAGGCACAAGATTTATTCACTTATTTAATTGTTTTTAAGGTGTTCATGAGATCGCTTCGCTAAGTATTGTTTCTCTTCATCGAATGGAAAAGAACAAGGATGAAAGACACAAAACGACGTAATTGGGTCTACAGAAGATGTGTACACACAGTAGCTCAAGGAGAGGGGAAAGCAAAACGCTTATTTTTAATGCTTAACACATCGTTATAATCGAACTCAGGTTAACAAAATAATTAACATAGTCACATATTAAAAAATTCTATATCAAGATGCAGTTCTCTTTATTCTCGTTTACTTTACTTTTATTAATGGCGTTTTCATTTAAGGAAAAAACCAATATCTGGATGGTCGGCGATTCAACAATGGCATGGAAAAGGCCAGAGAACGCGCCCGAGTCGGGTTGGGCTGAAGGCCTTAAAAATTTCGTTCGTGATGATGTAGTTATCCATAATCACGCAGCAAGCGGGCGGAGTTCCAGAAGTTTTATTGCTGAAGGCCGCTGGAAAGCCGTTCTAGACAGCATAAAGCCAGGGGATTACGTGGTGATTCAGTTCGGGCACAATGACGAGAAAGCCGATTCACTGTTGCATACAGATCCTTTTACTTCATACAAACAGTTTTTGAAGAAATTTATTGATGAAACACGGTTAAAAAAGGGGATACCTCTTATCTGTACATCGATCATTCGCAGGCACTTCGATGAGAAAGCAAACTTAAAAAACACCCACGGCGATTATATTAAAGCCGCCCGCGAAGCAGCCATAGAAAACAAAACTTTGTTCATTGACATGGAAGCCAGCTCCAGAAAACTGATATCTAAAATGGGGCCTGAGAAATCGAAGTCCTTGTTTGTGTTTTGTAAGCCAGGTGAATTTGTAAGACGCCCTAAAGGCGCAGCCGATCCAACTCACTTGAATTTTAAAGGGGCCCGGCAAATAGCTAAACTTTTCGTAAAGGATGCTAAAGCGCTGAAATTACCAATAAGAAATTTGCTGAAATAAGAAGCTATTAATAGTGCTTCCAGCTTGCCTTTTATTGCAATGCAAAGAAACGGTGTATGGGCCACGCAGAAAGGGTGTGCATTATTTTGAATGCGCTTCTGTATCGACCAGTTTTAAAAGCTCCGTTTTCTTCATTTGCCGCTAACTGAAGGCAAAAAGGAACATTTTTCATGATCCCCTACCGGATACACCCCAATGCTATTAAGTTAAGAGCATTGGAGGTGCTGGTGAGGACACCAGCATCGGAAGTTCGCCGTGGCTGGTGTCTCCACCAACCACTTAACTTAATAGCATTGGGATAATACTCGTAGCAGTTTTAGCAAACTTGGCCGTATCAACCACATTTTTGCTTATATCGATGATAAATATCAGCTTTGGAGTTGATGTTTTACCATGACGGCAAGGAAGCCGTTCAGATATCTTTGTGCGAGTAGGCAGAATGTTTCTTTACTTCTGAAGGTTTTACTATAGGAAAGATAAATACGGATAGATACATGCAAGAGAGTTTTTATATTGGGTATGACCTGGAAAAAGCAAGATTCGATTTTACAAAAACTAATTCCAATACAGTACTATTAAATGAAATTGCAGACGACTTTACAAAAATTGCAGTTTCCAAAGCGGGTCTGCTGGTTAACAAAGAAGAATTAATAAATAGATTGTCGCAGGTTATGTCTTCTGTTTCAAATGAAAAGCCAATTGTGGTTTTATCAGTAACCAGGGATGGAAACCTTAAGAAAGAATTTATAAACAGGAATAGTTCGCTGTTTAAAGAATTATTTGACGAATAAATACTGAAAGCCTTTAAGAGACTCAATTCGATCCAATATAAACCCCAAGAGAACAATTATGGAGTCTAATGCCTGTTAAAGTATTAGACTCCTCTCTTTAGCCATTTCGACGCTCCTATTCTTTGACATTTGAACATTGACTTTGACACCTTAATTGCAACTAAATTTCCAAGCTTTTTTTGAGGCCATTATTTATAGTTGGACCGTGCCACAAGTCTTTTAATATCCTTCACCCATATTTTACGGCCTTCCGTTCCAATAAAGCCTTCGGCTTTAAATTCCTTTAATAAGCGAATTACATTTTCCTTGGCAATACCAGCAATATTTGCCAGGTCATTTCTGGATATATCAATACAAATTTCCTGGCCGTGAGGTGTCTCTGCTTTAAATTTTTCACGAAGCACAATCAGTGCAATGGCTAAGCGCTCCACAGCCGACCGTTGCGCAAATACAGAAATATTATTTGCAAGCACGGTAAATTCGTGACTTAAAGCTTTTAATAGACGATGGGCAAATAAAGGAGTTCGGTTAAGCACAGTAAGAAAATCGTCTTTCGGAATAAAACTTATTACACTTGTTTCCAGTGTAGCGGCCGAATCCGGATAACGTTCTTCAGATAGAACTGCATGATATCCGATTAATTCGCCTTTGTTTGCCACATAAATAATTTGTTCCCGGCCGGTTTGATCGGCCTTATATTTTTTCACTTTCCCGCTATGAATAAAAAAAATACCGGAGGGAATAACTCCTTCCCTAAAGACAATTTCTCCCTTTTTATATTTCTGTTGGCCTTGTTGTGAAATGAGAAAATTATAATCCTCTTCAGAAAGCGCATTCAGAATGGACTGTGTTGTGAAGTTCCATTTATCAATAGGAAAAATGCCTGATAAGCTCATACAGCAAAGATACATTTATTAAAAACTGATATATATCATTTATTATCGTGATATCATTCCAATTACAAGCATCAGTTTCCTCTATAGCTTTGTTGGATGGATAGTTCCGTTGCTATAGTTTATTTTATCACCACCAATTGCTTTAAATGTATATTGAATTAAGCGATACCTGCCCATACTCAAGTGACGATTCGTTTGATTCTTTCTTCCCTAAACATATTCGTGAGATATCAAAAAAACATTGGACGCCAATTAATGTTGCGCAGACAGCCGCTCAATTTTTAGCTGAAGGGCCTGGAAAAGTACTGGATATCGGAAGTGGAATTGGTAAGTTTTGTTTAACTGCAGCATACCATCATCCCCATACTCAATTTTATGGAGTAGAACAACGAATAGAGTTGGTCTCTTATGCCACATTAGCAAAAGGTTGCCACAATTTGTCCAATGTGCATTTTTTGCATAGTAATATCACCCAGATTGACTTTAATGAATTTAACCACTTCTATTTTTTTAATTCCTTCTATGAAAATATAGATACGCAAAACAGAATCGATCATAAAATACAGGCGTACTATAGTTTATACAACTACTACAGTCAATATCTGTACAATATTTTAGAGGAAAAACCTATTGGAACACGTATCGCCACATATCACAGCTCAGAACATGAAATTCCTCTTGGTTTTGAAGTGGTTGACTCCTATTATGATGGCAAGCTTAAAATGTGGTTAAAAATCAACTGAATATAAAGCATGATTAAGAAAAGACCTGAAATTCCATCATCTACAATCTGCTCCTGTCGCGCTGCTCATTCAGCTGAAGCTTTTAACGGCATATTCAAACAACAACAATACCACGAATTAAATAAAGAGGCACACAACATATGAAGATCGGACTGAACGTAACCGATGAGGGAAATTTACTTCAGAGCACTGTTTTAGGTGCTATTGAGGCTTATAAAGCCCTTCCCAAAAGCACGAGGATCGTTTTAATCGGAGATAAAGACAGCATTCTTCCTTATTTATTTGACCTGCAGTTTAACCCTGAACATTTTGAATTTCTACCAATTCGGAAGGCCCAGCGCATTGCCTTGAAAGATAATGGCATTACTTCAATAGAATTAGGGCAGAACCTGTTTAAAAACGGCATTATCGATTCTTTCGCTTCGGCAGATATCGATCTGGAGGAACTAAAAAACACAAAAGAGTTTGTTGCTGATGCCCATGGTACTCCTGCACTATCTATTCTTATTCCCCAAGTACAAGGCGGACATGCTTTATTAGTTGATATAGGTTTGAATCCTAATTGCACTGCAGGAGAACTGTTGAGGTTTGGGCAATTGGGGACTGCTTTTGCTAAAGAAATACTTGATATCTCTGACCCGAAAGTGGGATTAATGAACATTGGAGAGGAAGACGAGAAAGGAAATATGCTTACTCAGAACGCTCATATGCTGATCAGGCAAAACGGTTCGCTTAATTTTATCGGTAATATAGAGGGACGTGACCTTTTTAA
This sequence comes from uncultured Pedobacter sp., assembly GCA_966211215.1. Classification (GTDB taxonomy): domain Bacteria; phylum Bacteroidota; class Bacteroidia; order Sphingobacteriales; family Sphingobacteriaceae; genus Desertivirga. The sequence continues at coordinate 29,155 of CBIHNR010000038.1, read as the reverse complement.
TAATAGAGCTGATGTAATTGTTTGCGACGGATTTACAGGCAATATTCTCTTAAAACTTACGGAAAGCTTTTATAACCTCACTACTAAAAAGGGTTTTATCGATGATTTTTTCGAGTGTTTGAACTTTGAAGCACAAGCGTTCATGACAGTTCTTGGATCAAAATTTCCAATTATCATTTCTGATAGAATAGCAAACCCTGCCAGCATTAAAAACATGCTAATAAACTGCCAAAAAGTATTAGAACGAAAACTGGATTATTAGCAACAATAAACAGTTTTTTACATCTCTGGCCGAAGAAATCTTGATAAGTAATGGAACGGACAATTAAATACTACCGACTAATTTGGATCAAACATGATTTACCTGCGGGACTTTCTGTTTTCCTTGTTGCACTTCCACTTTGCTTAGGTATCGCCTTAGCTTCGGGGGCGCCTCTGTACGCCGGCCTTTTATCGGGCATCATTGGCGGGCTTGTGGTTGGGGTAATTAGTGGTGCTCAGCTTGCGGTATCCGGGCCAGCTGCAGGACTCACAACTTTGGTTGCAGCTTCTATCATTTCGCTTGGCGATTATAGGGTTTTTCTACTTGCTGTTATGGTTGCAGGTTTTTTCCAACTCCTGCTCGGGCTATTGAAATTCGGGGCAATTGCCAATTATTTTCCATCATCAGTTATTAAAGGAATGTTGGCAGCTATTGGCATCATTCTCATCTCAAAACAAATTCCCTTAGCTCTCGGTTACGATCATCCCGACTTCTGGGCAAGTGGGTTTCTTCAGCTATTTTCTTCACAACATTTTCTTAGCAGTTTTGAAGACTTCAATCGGCATATTACCAGAGGTGCAATTCTAATAACAGTTATTTCACTAACCGTCTTTGCATTGCTTCAATCCCGATACATCAATACGAAGAAAATAAAAGTAATTCCAATACCTCTGTTAGTGGCCGTTATCGGCATTATTACCAATGTTATTTTTACCAACACAGCTTCCAACTATTCACTCAAGCAAACACAATTGGTAAATGTTCCTTTCAACATTTTTGCGGGCATTTCCTTCCCTCACTTTTCAAAACTTTTTACTACCATCGAAATTTGGAAAGCGGGTATTTCCATCGGACTACTTGCAACTTTAGAAACTTTACTATGTATTGAAGCCATCGACAAATTGGACAAACACAACCGTATTACCCCTGTTAATCGCGAACTGATTGCCCAAGGAATAGGCAATATAACTTGCGGACTTTTAGGTGCAATACCAATTACAGCAGTGGTTGTAAGAGGTTCGGCCAATGTGGATGCTGGTGGAAAAACAAAACTTTCAGCTTTTACGCACGGATTATTTCTTTTGCTTGCAGTATTGCTTGTTCCTTTTTTATTAAACAAAATCCCTTATGCTTCTCTTGCCGTTATATTGCTTGTAACGGGTTACAACCTTACCAAACCAAAACTTTTTCGCGACATGTGGAGTTTAGGATGGAAACAATTTATTCCTTTTTTAATTACAATCATTGTTATTCTGGCAACCGACTTACTTATCGGCGTAAGCATTGGACTTTTGATTTCCATTTATTTTATTGTGCAAAATAATTTCAGGGCAGAATATAAAATAACCCGATCAAAGCAGTATGACATTGAGACGTTTAACATCAAGCTCAATACCAATGTTACCTTCCTTAACAAAGTGAAACTGCGAAAGGCATTAGATGAGGTCCCAAAATATAGTGTGCTGATTATTGATGGCAGTGAATCTAATTTTATTGATTACGACATTTTAGAAATCATAAGTGAATATCATAATAAGGCTCATGACAGACATATCGAATTGCATCTTAAAGGAATAGAGAAAGTAAATGTATCGGCCGTTCATTAGCCAAGCAAGCCCATTTTTTTAATATGCGGCCTTAGCACGCAGTACTCTAAGGCCATATTCGTTCGGTTAATTCATCTCCTTTTAGTGCATGATTTATTTTATTAACCGGAATAAATTCGTCCATTAAACAGCTTATTTGTACGAAGTTGGAGAAAGAAAGCCAGTTGAATTAAACAAAGCCCTGCCAAAGATTTATCTTTCTTGCACACACACGTATTTTACCAGCGAACCATCCTTTAATTCACAGGTATTGTATCTTATGATAATTGGTACAGGACTCTCCAAGGTGTATCTGAACTTTCGATAATTCTGCTGGAATTAATTACAGTAGAATAAGTGCCTGGAGTGGCCAAATCCACAACAGTATATTCCATTCATTATCAACTAATTATGCTTGAATAATTATAGATTTAGGGTATTATTGCGGATCGGGTAATTGCTTGATAAAACGGTCAATAATATCATGTAACCTTTTAGCGTCTTGGCATCTTTTCATTTAAATTAGTTAAAGTTGAAATATTATGCTGTTTTTTTTCATGAAGGCCGTCTTATCTCAATGACATAGATCATTTTTCGGCTTTAGAATATATTGGTAATTTGTGGCTTTAATTAACGATTTGTTTATGCGCTTTTAGGGAGTTTTAGCGCTTTGTTAACTTTTTCCAGTAAACCATCCAAATCAAACGGTTTAAAAAGGATAGCATCAAAACAATCCTCATGTTCAATCATTTCAGGGTAAGCGGAAATTAGCAGCACAGGTAATGCGGACAAACCAATTTCCCTTAAACTTTTACACAAAAGTTCTCCGCTGTCACCCGGTAACACATTGTCGAGTATTAACAAATCAGGTTTAAAATCCTCAATAGCCTCAAGTAATCCCTTGCCATCCGCTAAAATCTGTACTTTAAACTCGCAATATTCCAAAGCTTCCCTTAATAATTCTCGCAGCTGAGTATTATCATCCACTACCAAAATCCGCTTAAACATAATTTTATAATTTGATATCGCATTTCAATTAAGAGTACACAATAATTTCCCTGAAAATCAAAAGGGATAATTATATGGGTTGATATATAAAAATAGGTAGTTAATTAGCCTGGAATAATGACAGCTGTTATTTTGGAAAATGATCTTTGTCAGTACAAATATTAAGATAAGCAAGTTCTAAAATCTGACAAAAATCATTTTTTAGACTAGTTGAAATCAATTTAATTCAATTGTACATTGACGATTTTTGTTAAGGCAAGTTGGCTTTCCCAGCCTGTTAGATTGACTTTAAAAATATAAGATTATGCTTGGTACATTAACTGAATTTGAAATAGAAGAGCTGTTGCGCCAGCACCTCGTTGGGCGAATTGGTTGCAACTATGAAGGCAGGGTCTATATCGTACCTATAAGTTATGCCTATGACGGTAAATATGTTTACGGCATTTCTAAAGAAGGATTAAAATTACAAATCATGAGGCACAACCCTAAGGTATGTTTTCAGGTGGACGAGCTGAAGGATATGGGCAATTGGAAAAGCGTTATTGGATGGGGAGATTTTGAAGAATTGGTGGATTTTGACAGCCGTAAGGAAGGCCTTGAAATAATTACCAAACGTAATTTAACGCTTATATCATTTTTAAATACCCACCAGATCCATCCCTGGCATTTTATACACACTCACAATAAAAATGGTGTGTTTTTAACAAAAAAAATACCTCACCCCACCGGCAGTTTTTAAAAAAACGACTTAGAGCCTTTGTTTTCTTTATAATGCTATTGCTCTGATAGATAGAATGCATCATATACAGTATAACTCTTGCACGTATACTGTAGCCACATTCCGAAAAATCGACGAGCACGAGGACTCTTTCATCTAACAATAGTTTGTAGACTAATTTCAGGCAATACCATTTTAATTTTCGTGACAAGGATCATATATCAGATTGGTTTTTGCTATACTAACAGTATTCCTTTAACCATCTAAAACTTTAGTAATATGTGTCTTATGCCTATTGGGTTAATTATTAAAACCATATTCTTTTTATCTGCTTACTTTTGTGTCAAACTATTTTGAATGGATAAGCTTAAGTTACTTTATGCGATAATTGAGTCGGCCATTGATGGAATTATAACCATTGATTATCGGGGGCATATTGAGTCAATGAATCCGGCGGCTTTAAAGCTTTTTGGCTATCAGGAAGACGAAGTTAAAGGAAAGAATATTTCGGTGCTGATGCCTGAACCTGATAAAAGCAGACACGATTCCTATATGCAACGTTATCAAAACACCGGCGAAAAACGAATTATTGGCATTGGGCGTGAAGTTTTAGGTTTAAGAAAAGATCAAACTACCTTCCCCTTCAGGCTTGCCGTAAGTGAAGTTGAATACGAAAACAGGAAAATTTATACCGGCTTTATCCATGATTTGTCTAAAGAAAAAGCCGCAGAGGAAAGCCTTAGGAAATATACTGAACAACTGGAAGAAACGATAAAGGACCGCACTCAGGATTTACGCCACCTTATTACCGAACTTGAGAAAGCCAGAGATGAAGCAAGCCAATCCCTTGACAAAGAAAAAGAGCTTAACCAGCTGAAAACACGCTTTGTTTCAATGGCATCGCATGAATTCAGAACTCCGCTTAGTTCCGTTCAATTGTCTGCTTCCCTGATTGATAAATACGTAAAAAAATCAGATCTGGACAATGTGCTGAAACATACCTCCAAAATAAAAAGCTCAGTTGGGCAGCTTACCGGCATCCTTAATGATTTTCTATCACTTGAAAAACTGGAAGCAGGTAAAATGGAAGTGAAGTTCCAAACTTTTGACCTGGTAAAATTTTCGGAAACTATTATTGAAGAAATGCAGTTGATTGCTAAACAAAACCAAAACATTGTTTACCAGCATACCGGCGACACCAGCGAAGTATACCTTGACCCAGCTCTATTGCGAAACTCGGCAATCAATCTTGTTTCAAACGCTATAAAATACTCTGGGGAAAACACTTTTATTGAATTCAACACCGAGGTTTCTGAAACCGAAGTATGTATTACTGTTAAGGATAATGGCATAGGGATTCCCGAAGAAGAACAAAAAAACCTTTTTGAGCCCTTTTTCAGAGCGCATAATACCGGAAATATTCCGGGCACTGGCCTGGGATTAAACATTGTTAAACGTTATATTGCCTTAATGGGCGGGAAAGTTATTTGCCAGAGCGCCCAAAACCAAGGAACAACCATTGCTTTAATTTTTAAGAAGCCATGAACCCAACACAACGAACCGTACTAATTATTGAAGATAACCAGGATATCCGCGAAAGCACTACAGAAGTTTTGCAACTGGCGGATTTCACTGTTTTTGCAGCCGATAACGGACGAACAGGGGTCGAAATGGCACAAAAACATCTTCCGGATATTATTTTGTGTGATATAATGATGCCAGAACTGGATGGTTATGGCGTTTTATATATGCTTTCGAAAAACCAAAGTACAGCTGGTATTCCGTTCATTTTCCTCACCGCAAAAGCGGAAAGGCTTGATATGCGCAAGGGCATGGAAATGGGCGCCGATGATTATTTGACTAAACCATTCGACGATATTGAATTGCTTAATGCGATTGAAAGCAGGCTGCAAAGACGGCAACGTATTTTAAAAAACAACGAAACCTCGCTGGAAAGCCTGCTGGATGAAGCTAGATCTGCCCGTTTGTTAAATGAACTTTCGGGTAACAGCCGTTTACGCGCATTCAAAAAGAAGCAGAATGTGTACATGGATGGCGACCTGCCCCTAAACATTTACCTGGTTAAAAGCGGAAAAATAAGAACCTATTTGATTTATCAGGACGGCCGGGAAATAGTAACCGGAATGTACTGTCAAGGCGACTTTTTTGGATACGAGGCCGTACTTCTAAACAAACCCTATACTGAAAATGCTGAAGCACTAGATGATGCCGAACTTCATTTGATACAGAAAGCAGAATTTAACGCTTTGCTTTTTAAAGATATTGGCATCGCCAAAAAATTCATCGAGCTGCTATCGGGCAGTGTAGTTGAAAAACAAGAGCAACTACTTAAACTGGCTTATAATTCTGTAAGAAAACGCGTAGCAGATGCTTTAATTACTTTAGCCGAAAAATTTTATGTAAACCCAACTGATAGCTGTGAGTTAAAAATCTCAAGAGATGGCCTTGCTTCTATAGTTGGAACAGCTACCGAAACCATCAGTCGTACTTTATCAGATTTCAAGGACGAAAAGCTCATAGCCAAGGATGGAAATATCATCAGAATCATATCTCTTGATAAATTAAAGCGCATTAAACAATAATGATGAAAATCACTTTTCGCATTGATTAGCCTCATAGCCCGACAGCCGGCTTCAACCTAGATTTGTTTAAACAGAATTTAGAATGAAAGCGGTTGCATACAGCATAAAAACATGCGAAAAAGAGCTCCTGATAAAAGCCAATCAAAAAAAACATGATATAACATTAATTTCTAACAGGTTAAGCCTTGATACTATATCTTATGCCGAAGGCAAAGATGCTGTTTTGGTATTTTCATGTGATGATCTATCCGCAACGATACTCCAAAAGTTAAAGGCACTTGGCGTAAAATATATTGCAACGCGGTCTACCGGTACCGATCATATCGACTTACTGGAAGCTGCCCGTTTAGACTTAAAAGTAGCCAATATCCCCGCCTACTCGCCAGAATCTATTGCCGAACATGCTATGGCACTGATGCTTGCACTTAGCCGCAATATCATTCCCTCGCATAACCAAATGCTCGAATACAATTTCACCCTTAATAATTTGGTTGGCAGCACCATTAAAGGTAAAGCTGTAGGCTTGATTGGGCTAGGCAAAACAGGCAAAGCACTTGCTAAAATTTTAAATGGCTTTGGGGCTAAAATATTGGTTAATGATCTGGAAGATGTTACCGATTTCTGTAAAACTGTTAATGCCCGTCAGGTTTCTTTTGGCGAATTATTAGAACAAAGCGATATCATATCTTTCCATGTTCCGCTCAACGATTCAACGCATCATATAGTAAATGAAAACACCATCAGCAAAATGAAGGATGGTGTAATGCTGATTAATGTAAGCCGTGGTGCTGTGTTCCATTCTATGGATGTTTACAATGCGCTTCAAAAAGGAAAAATCGGCAAAATCGGGATGGATGTTTACGAATTTGAGCACAACGTTTTCTTTTTCGACCATAGCCGGAAACCGATACAGGATACCCTATTAAAAGCCTTTATCCAAAATTCCAGAGTTCTGTTAACCCCACATCAGGCATTTTTAACACTCGAGGCCCTACAAGTTATAGCTGATAAAACCATCCTAAACCTGGATTTGTGGGAAGCAGGAAAATGCATTGGAGCAGCCTGCTGCTGCGAAAAAGATTGCGTAACAGAGGTTAAAACAGCCGTAAGACTATGAGCTCCGATCTTTTAAAATACAATGTAGCGGCTCCCCGCTACACCAGCTATCCCACTGTTCCGTTTTGGGAGGCGGAGCAGTGGAGCATAGAGGGATGGTTGAGCACTATTAAAACAACCTACACTCAACATAAAGATGAAGGGATCAGCCTTTACATCCACCTTCCCTTCTGCGAAAGCTTATGCACTTACTGCGGTTGCAATACTCGCATTACTAAAAACCATGGCGTTGAAGTTCCTTACATAAATGCAGTGATCAAGGAATGGAAAATGTACTGCGGGCTTTTGGAAAATAAACCCTTAATCAGGGAAATTCACTTGGGCGGAGGTACTCCAACATTTTTTAGCGCAGAAAATCTGAGCCTACTCATAAACAGCATTTTAAAATTGGCTAGCGTAGCTTCCGAACATAGTTTCTCTTTTGAAGCACATCCGGCTAATACTACCTATCAGCATTTAGAAACGCTTTACCAGCTTGGTTTTCGCCGGCTAAGCTTGGGCATTCAGGATTTTGATCCTGCTGTTCAGAAAATCATTAACCGCAAACAAAGCTTCGGTCAGGTAAAAGCAATTACTGATGCCGCACGCACACTAGGCTATACTTCTATCAATTACGATTTGATTTATGGTTTGCCCCTTCAAAAAATAGCAAGTGTTGAAGATACCATTAGGCAGGTGGTATCATTAATGCCCGAACGCATTGCTTTTTACAGCTACGCACATGTGCCCTGGTTAAAACCCGGACAACGAAAATTTACCGAAGATGATTTGCCCCAGGACGATGAGAAACTTGCCCTCTATGAACGTGGACGCGACTTATTGCTTAAGGCGGGCTACTTTGATATTGGCATGGATCATTTTTCGTTAGCAAATGACAGTCTATTTAAAGCATCCAAAAATGAAACTCTACACCGAAACTTTATGGGCTACACCGATCAGCGTACTCAGTTATTAATCGGACTTGGAGTTTCATCGGTGAGTGATAGCTGGAATGCTTTTGCCCAAAACACCAAACAGGTAGAAACCTATCTTGATACCGTTGATCAAGGTAAATTCCCCTTGGTTAAAGGCCACATACTTACGGCAAACGATCTTAAAGTAAGAAAACACATTCTAAATATTATGTGCAAAGGGCATACAGAATGCAGCTGGCAGGATTTTCAGATTTCTCAAATTCGGGAACGGCTGGCTCCGCTTGAAGATGATGGTTTGATTGAGCTGTATCCACATGAACTTCGGGTTACCAAAACCGGCAAATCCTTTTTAAGAAACATTTGTATGGCATTTGATGAAAGGCTATGGAACAATAAGCCACAAAGCCAACTATTTAGTAAAGCCATTTAAAAATCCCTAAAACATCATGAGCCACTCTTTTCATATTCCGGTTTTAGGACTGGGATATTCTGTTGATACGCCTTTAAAAGTTGCACGTTATGGAATTTCATCGACGGTTTCTATTGTTGATGATGAGTTAATTGAACGCATGCGGGACTATCATTCGAAACAAAATGATATTCACTATCAGCCAATAAAAAAAACTGATATTGATTACCGGGCAAAACGGATAACCGCTTACCTTAACTTGCTGAATAAGCTGGTTGATAAGCAATTTAGCATTCTGCAAAATCAAAACTTTGATCCGGGCACAGATATTCGCCGTTATTTTGAGCTTTTACCAGATAGCTGCCTTGCCAGCAAATTGTATCGGCAGATGCTTGCAGAAGACGGCCTCGAAGGCAAGGCCTTACTTCAGAATATTTTAAAAACGTATCTAAAAAAGGGAGCCATTGATGTAAATATCATGGCAAAAGTGGATAAGATCAATTACGGAAAAGAGGGAATTTCATTAGGCGAAAAATTTACAGATGCCCTGGCTTCTTTACGTGGATTTGCCGAAAGTAATCTTAATTCTTCAGTTGTACTATCCGCCGGCATGAACCCTAAATTATACAGCTATCTTTCTGAATTTCCAGACTTCTACCCCACTTTATATCTGCCCGCCAAGAAGAAGATTATTTTAAAAGTAAGCGATTTCCGATCGGCTTTAATACAAGCAAAGTTTCTGGCGAAAAAGGGATTATGGGTGCGGGAATTCCGTATAGAATCTGGATTAAACTGCGGCGGGCATGCTTTTGCAACTGAAGGCTTTTTGCTGGGCCCCATCCTGGAAGAGTTTAAACAAAAACGTGAAGTGATGTTGAATGAACTCTATGCACTTTATCATCCTGTTATTAAGGAAAAAGTAGGTTTGGATAGCGTTCAGCCTTCCACCAAAATTACAGTACAGGGCGGTATTGGTACACGTGAAGAAAATGAGTTCTTAACACAATATTATCAATTGGATGGCACTGGCTGGGGAAGTCCTTTTTTGCTGGTACCCGAAGTTACCAATGTGGACGAACACACATTAAACAGCTTAAAGGAGGCCGTAGAAGATGATTTTTATATCAGTTCTGCATCTCCTCTGGGCATCCCTTTTAATAATTTCAAAAAAAGCTCGTCCGAAGCATTAAGGATTGAGCGTATTTTAAAAGGTAAGCCAGGCAGCCCATGTACTAAAAAATTCCTGGTTTCTAACACTGAATTTACAAAAGAGCCTATTTGCACCGCTTCCCGCGAGTATCAGAAACTAAAAATTGAGCAGTTAGGCGGCCAATCCTTGCCAGAAGAACAGTTTAAAAAGCTTTATAATGATGTTGTCGAAAAGGTTTGCTTATGCCAGGGTTTATGCACTTCGGCATACATAAAAAATGATATCCTTAAAGCCAAAGAAAACAAAGCCGTAGCTATTTGCCCAGGACCCAATACTGCGTATTTTTCTAAAATTTATTCGCTGGATGAAATGGTAAAACATATTTATGGAAAAATTAATCTGCTTAGCCAAACGCAGAGGCCACATATCTTTATCAATGAACTGAAGCTATATGTAGATTACCTTAAAAAAGATCTAGAAAAAAGCGTATTCAATTATTCTGAAAAAAGCATAAAACGTCTCCAGAACTTTAAGGCTGAACTACTTAATGGCATCGATTACTATCGAAGTATTCTTCCGGAAATTAAACTTAAAAACGTGAAACAAATGGAAGATGCTCTTTTAAAGTTTGAAGGAGAAATTGGAAGATTGGGGTTGGTGAGTAATAGAGATTAGTGACTGGAGGCTAGAGATTAGTATCAAACTTGAGCAATGAGCTTTTACAAAGAAAATATAGAGATGAAATCTGGCGCGATGTCGGGTTAGCCCGCTTGTCATTTCGACGATAGGAGAAATCTTAAAGCGCTTTATTTTGCGTTTTGCCTAAGATCTCTCCTGCCGTCGAGATGACAAAATGCCTTATTTTAAAAAGCCTGAAATTATATGATATACCGGTACAAGGACACCTCGCGGCAAGGGCAGGCATCTTTCAATAAAAATGACATCAATCACAAACTCCCATAATACCCATCATTCCATTGTTTGCAGCATTTAAAAATCTTTATAGCCTAAAACAAACACTATGCATGTAGCACCAGTTACAACTCCTTCTAAATGCTACCACTGTGGCAATGAGAATTCTGCTACTATCTACACTTTTGACAATAAAGCTTTTTGCTGTGCAGGTTGCCAAAGCGTTTACCAGGTTTTATCCGCCGGTAATCTGTGCGATTATTATGTGTATAATGATACTCCGGGGCAAACTCAAAAAACTAAAAAGCAACAGTTTGCGTACTTAGACGAAGAGCAGATTATTAAAGATCTGGTTGATTACCGCGACGAAAACATCATCAAAATAACATTTTATATTTCTGCCATTCACTGCAGTTCCTGCATCTGGCTTTTGGAACATCTGTATAAATTAAACAGCGGAATTGTACATTCACGAATAGATTTCCTTAAAAAACAGGTAATAGTAACCTTTAAACAACATGAGGTCTCTCTGCGTAAAGTGGTTGAAACATTGGTTTCTATTGGTTACGAACCTTTAATAAGCTTACAGGATGTTGTTAAAGAAAAACAAGGATCCGTTAACCGAGGCCTGATCAAAAAAATTGCCGTGGCTGGTTTGTGTATGAGCAATGTTATGCTTTTCAGCTTTCCGGAATACCTTGGTTTATCGGCATTTGAACAAAATTACAAAGTACTATTTGGCTGGCTGAATCTGGCTTTTGCGGTACTTGCTACTTTTTATAGCGGCCGCGATTTCTTTACGTCTGCCTATTCGGGTTTAAAAAATAAAAGCATACCCCTCGATGCCCCACTAGCCCTCATTATTGCAGTTCTATTTACACGTACCCTGTTCGAAATTGGCACGCAAACCGGTGCGGGCTTTTCTGACACCTTAACCGGATTAATATTTCTGCTACTTATTGGCCGATGGGTAAAACAACGGAGTTATTATCATTTATCTTTCGAGCGCGACTACCGTTCTTATTTTCCGGTGGCAGTTACGGTTTTAAATCAGGGCATTGAAAAAGCCACTCCCATTTCAGAATTGCAAATCGGACAGCGCATTCTGCTTAGAAACAGTGAGATTATCCCTTCAGATTCCATTTTGATGCAATCTGAAGCATTTTTCGACTTTAGTTTCGTTACCGGCGAGTCTGCACCTGTTAAGAAAGTTGCAGGAGAGATTGTTTATGCTGGAGGACGATTAAACGGACAGGCAACTGAACTGGAAATCATTAAACCGGTATCGCAAAGCTATCTAACCAATTTATGGAACAACGAAACCTTTGCACAACACCAAGCCAGCAAAAACTTTAACGATACCATTGCCAAGTATTTCAGTGCTGTAAGCTTGGCTATTGCGATAGCCGCTGCAGCTTTTTGGCTGACTCAGCATAACATCGACAAAGCCTGGGATTCTTTTACAGCAGTGTTGATTGTTGCCTGCCCTTGCGTGTTATCGTTGAGCACACCATTTACACTTTCTGCTGTATTAGGGATCTTCGACCGCAACAAATTTTTCCTAAAAAACACTGATGTCGTAGAAAAACTCGCCGCGGTTGATACGATCGTTTTCGATAAAACCGGCACCATCACCCAGGCAGAAAACTCGGGCATTAGCTTCTCTGGCTATTTAACCGAATACGAAAAAAAACTCATTGCCTCGCTTGCCCGAAATTCTGCACACCCTTTAAGCATGCAGCTTGTAAAGTGGATTAACTCAGACATATTTTATCCCGTAAGCGAATATTCTGAGATTCCGGGCAATGGTATTTTTGGCACGGTGGATGATATAGCTGTACGTCTGGGAAGCAGTATTTTTGTGAATAACTCCGGCAAAATAAACCAGGATTCGTCTGGTGTATACGTGGAGATAAATGGCGAATACAAGGGACATTTTAATATTGGCCAACATTGGCGGGATGGATTAAATGCTTTATTTCATTCTCTGAAAAGGAAAACCGGCATGCATCTTTTATCCGGTGATACTGAAACTGACCGCCAAAGCTTGTATTCCATTTTCCCCTCTCCGCAGCAAATGCACTTCAGGCAATCGCCCCGAAATAAACTCGATTACATTAAGAAGCTGCAAAGCAATTGCAAGCAAGTAATGATGGTAGGTGATGGACTGAACGATGCAGGTGCCTTAAAACAAAGTGACTTTGGCGTTGCCATTACTGATAACATTAACAACTTCAGTCCAGCCTGTGATGCCATTTTAGAAGGAGAATCATTAAGTAAGTTACCCCGCTTTAGAGCCATGGCAAAAAGGGCTATGCTTACTGTTAAATTGAGTTTTGTAATTTCTGCTTCTTATAATTTGCTGGGCATTTACTTTGCGGTTCAGGGGATTCTTTCTCCATTAATTGCAGCCGTATTAATGCCTCTTAGTACTGTTACCATCATTGCTTTTACCAGTGCCTGCACCCGGTTTTTCTCTGCTAAACTAAAACTCAGATGAACATTATCTACTTTTTAATTGGATGTAGCATTCTAATTGCCCTAATCTTTTTATGCGCTTTTTTCTGGGCTATGAATAATGGACAAAATGATGATATGCATACCCCCGCTATGCGTATTTTGTTTGAGGACAAGAAGGTGGGCGATAAGGATTGAAAAGCCGTCCTGTTTGTAGATTTCCGAAGGGTATCTACGGATTTGCCAATGGGTTCGAATCTCCAGACATGCCGTTAAATTCCCCTTTTTCATTTGCGAGCTTTGTAAACTGACTATCCTCGCGTTATAACGCGATTCACGTTGCAAACGAGGAAGATATAAAAAAAGCCAAACGGCTCCCCATTAACCAAACATTCGCACAAGTGACGAACATCACTTTTTACAACAATATTCATCATTCAGCAGCTGTAGCTGCATCTATAATTTTACCACCGGAAAGAAAATCATATGCAGCTCGAAAAATTCAGTTACGACAACAAGACTGTGCGAAATTTCGGTATTGCCACCATTGTTTGGGGAATCATCGGAATGACAGTTGGCCTCTTAGTAGCCATGCAGTTATTTAAACCAGCCATGAACCTTGGCAATCAGTACACCACCTTCGGACGAGTGCGGCCCCTGCACACCAATGCGGTGATTTTCGCATTTGTGGGCAACGCCATTTTTATGGGTGTTTATTACTCTTTACAGCGTTTGCTAAAAGCAAGAATGTTTAGCGGTGCACTAAGTAAAATCCATTTTTGGGGCTGGCAGCTCATTATTTTATCTGCCGTGATCACCCTTCCCCTGGGCTTAACCACATCCCACGAATACGCCGAGCTTGAATGGCCTATAGACATAGCCATTACCCTGATTTGGGTGGTATTTGGAATTAATATGTTCGGCACAATCATAAAACGCCGCGAACAGCACATGTACGTAGCTATTTGGTTTTACATTGCCACGTTCGTAACGGTAGCCGTGCTGCATATTGTTAACTCCTTTCAGTTGCCGATCTCAGCTTTTAAAAGCTATTATTTATATGCTGGAGTACAAGACGCGCTTGTACAATGGTGGTATGGGCATAACGCGGTCGCATTTTTCCTTACCACTCCATTTCTGGGCATGATGTATTATTTCCTGCCCAAAATGGCTAATCGCCCCGTCTACTCTTATAAACTGAGTATCCTTCACTTTTGGTCGCTGATATTTATCTATATCTGGGCCGGGCCGCACCATTTATTATACACTTCCCTACCGGGATGGGCTCAATCACTAGGCGTGGTATTTTCTATTATGCTGATTGCACCAAGCTGGGGCGGTATGATCAACGGCTTGCTGACTCTTCGGGGTGCATGGGATAAAGTACGTGACGACGCCGTGCTGAAGTTTATGGTGGTGGGCTTAACATCCTACGGAATGGCAACTTTTGAAGGCCCGATGTTATCCTTCAAACAAATTAACGCCATTGCCCACTTTACCGACTGGATTGTTGCCCACGTACACGTAGGCGCATTAGGCTGGAATGGCTTCTTAACTTTCGCTATCCTATACTGGCTAATTCCCCGTATATATCAAACCGAACTATTTTCTAAAAAAGCTGCTGGGTTGCATTTCTGGTTAGGCACATTTGGGATACTCTTCTATGCCGTGCCCATGTACTGGTCTGGCTTTACGCAAGGCCTAATGTTAAAAGAATTTACGCCGGAAGGGATGCTAAAATATCCTGGCTTCCTTGAAACGACCTTACAAATTATTCCGATGCATGTGTTCAGGGCAATTGGCGGAACTCTTTACTTGGCTGGTGTAATCCTGATGGCATGGAATCTATGCAAAACCATGTTACAGGGTACATTATTGGCTGACGAACCTACTGAGGCCATGGCATTGGCTCCGGTTTTTGTACCTCATGCCTCAGAAAAAACCTGGCACCGACGTATAGAGCGCAAGCCAATGCCGTTTATGGTTATGTCACTTATCGTCATTTTAATTGGTGGTATGATTGAAATGATGCCAACGTTCCTTGTATCATCTAACGTGCCTACTATTGCCAGTGTTAAACCTTATTCGCCTCTGGAATTGCAAGGACGCGATATCTACATCCGGGAAGGTTGCGTGAATTGTCACTCGCAAATGGTTCGTCCATTCCGTTCTGAAACAGAGCGTTATGGTGAATACAGCAAAGCTGGCGAATTTGTGTACGACCATCCATTTTTATGGGGATCTAAGCGCACCGGGCCGGACCTTCAGCGCGAAGGCGGTAAATATACTAATGCCTGGCATTTTAACCACTTGTCAGATCCAACGACCATGTCGCCGGGCAGTATTATGCCACAATACCCATGGTTAATTGAACAAAAACTGGATACACTTAGCACGGCATCAAAGATTGCTGCTATGAGGACCTTAGGTGTGCCTTACGAGGATGATTTTGAACTAAAAGCAAATAAAGAGCTGGACGAACAAGCCAAAATGATCTCTGCCAGCTTATCCGCAGATAACATTAAAGTAAAAAGCGACCGCGAGATTATTGCCATTATCGCCTACCTGCAAAGATTGGGCGTAGATATTAAGGCGGGAACCAGTTTGGGGATGGGGAATTGAGTTCGAGGACCGAGGTATGAGGTATGATGAGTGCTTCAGACTTCTGACTTCCGACATCTGACCTCTGACTTCTGACATCCAACCTCAAAATAACACACTATACAAGACAAACCATGTTCAAACAATTTTTAAATACAGTAACAGGAAGCAATATTTATCTTATTTCTTCCCTTTGGATATTCCTGATATTCTTTATTCTGGTAGCCGTTATGCTGATAAAGATGAGTAAAAGCCATATCCGGCACATGAGCGAACTTCCTTTAAACGATGAAAACCCGGATGATTTATGAAACGAAGTATTTACACCATTTCTCTATTGATTTTAAGTATTCCGGCAGTTGCCGAAGAAAAAGTAGCCGAACGGCTCGGCAGCGGCAATATCTATCAAGACCTACTTTTCCTAGCTGTTGCTTCACTGGTATTTCTTTTATTACTCGTATCGCTTGTTCTTCTAAACACCTTTAAAGGCATCTCAAAAGAACTGTTGAATCCTACACCTTTGGTAACTGAACCGGTAAAAGTTTTAGAATTTGAGGAATGGCTTGAATTAAAAAAATCGAAACCCCGCATATGGAATAAAATACTGGGACTTAAACCAATTGAGGAAGAGCATGAGCTTTTACTGGAGCATAAATTCGATGATATTTCCGAGCTGGACAATCCCACGCCAGCATGGTTTATGTGGCTTTTTTATGTATCTATCGCCATTGGCGCCGTTTACTTATTTACCTATCACGGCGGTGGCGGCGGAAAGTTACAGGAAGAAGAATATGTTATTGAAATGGAAGAAGCCGCCGCTGCAAAGACGGCTTACCTGGCTAATACTGCAAATTTGATTGACGAAAGTACGGTAGAAGAAAGTACAGATGCTTCAGTAATTTCTTCAGGTCAGGCAATTTTTAGCTCTAATTGTGTTGCCTGTCACGGTGATAAAGCCCAGGGCGTGGTTGGGCCTAATCTAACGGATGATTACTGGCTTCATGGCGGCAAAATCAACAACATCTTTAAAACAATTAAATACGGTATTCCAGATAAAGGTATGATCTCTTGGGAAAAGACATTAAGCCCAAAACAAATTTCGGAGGTTGCCAACTATATCAAATCTCTTAAAGGAAGTAATCCCACAAATCCTAAAGCGCCACAGGGGGAAAAGGAAGGGTGAGTGAGCAATCAGCTGTGAGCTGTAAGCAATCAGCAACTAGCTGAGCTGATACCTGATTGCTGACACCTGATACCGCCTAACAATTTGAACAAATGCAAAATCAGACAACAACTGTAGCAGAACATGGAGAACAACGGAGATGGCTTTATCCAAAAATCATTATAGGGAAGCTGTATCGTTTTCGTAGTTACCTTAGTTATCTGTTACTTACCATACTGTTTGTAAGCCCATTTATCCGCGTTAATGGAGAGCAATTAGTGCTTCTAAATGTCCTGGAAAGAAAGTTTGCCTTTTGGGGACTAGTTTTCTTTCCCCAGGATTTTCACATTTTTGTACTGGCAACGCTTACCTTTTTTGTTTTTATCATCCTATTTACGGCCGTATTCGGACGGGTGTGGTGCGGCTGGGCCTGTCCGCAAACTATATTTATGGAAATGCTTTTCCGTAAAATTGAAAACATAATTGAAGGTGATGCTGCCCGGCAAAAAAAGCTGGATGATTCGAAATTAACTTTAGAAAAGTTCATAAAAAAGGGATTAAAACACAGCATATTCATCCTGTTGTCTTTTCTTATCGCCAATGTTTTCCTGGCCTATGTTATCGGTTCAAATGTGCTCTTTAAAATCATCCGCGAGCCGATTACCGAGCATATTGCCGGCTTTAGTTCAATCATTCTGTTCACCGGAGTATTTTACCTTGTGTTTGCCCGCTTTAGAGAACTGGTGTGCATTGTAATTTGTCCTTACGGCCGGCTTCAAGGTGTTCTGTTAGACAGTAAAAGCATTGTTGTGGCTTATGATTATTTAAGGGGCGAACCAAGAGGTAAAAAATCACGCAAAGCGGAAGCTATATCAGCCAAAGGCGACTGCATTGACTGCAATCAGTGCGTGCATGTTTGTCCCACGGGGATTGATATTCGGAATGGAACCCAGTTAGAGTGCATCAATTGTACGGCCTGTATTGATGCATGCAATATGGTAATGGCCAAAATTGACCATCTGCAAAATTTAATTGGTTTTAAATCTGAACAGCAAATTGCACAACAAACACCTTTCAAGTTAGGCAAAAGGGTATATAGTTATGCCGCAATATGCGCTGCCCTACTAGCTGCATTAATTATTCTTATTGTTCAGCGTACAGATATTGAAACCACCGTGTTGAGGGCAGCAGGCACCTTGTACCAGCAACGCAATGATGGAACTATAAGTAATCTGTACAATGCAGAACTGATTAACAAAACCTCACGCACGATCGACTTCAAAATAAGGCCGGCAAACCAGGCTGATAAACTTCAGATCATACAGCAATCTTCAAAATTGGAAAAGGGAAAAAGTATCCGGTTAACCTTCTTTATTATACGCCCGGCAAAATTTATAAGTACTTATAAATCTGAAGCAGAGCTCGAAATAACATCAGGAAATGAAGTACTCGGCCGTGTTAAAACAACATTTATAGGGCCACCAAATTTATAAAAATCATGAGCTGGGAAACTAAACTAATCATAGCGCTTATCGCATTTATGGGATTTATTATCTTCCTGGGAGCCAGAATGGTTTTCAGCAATGAAGATGCTTTGATTGAAAAAGATTATTATGAACGTGGCATACACTACGACACGGAATATAACGAAAAACAACAAGCTCTCCAGGATTCCGTTGTACCTCAAGTTATTATTAAAGATTCTGGCTTAAATATCTCATTTCCAGTTCCTGTAAAATACAAACTCATCTGCAAGAAGCTTTCTGATGCCAACAAGGATCAAGCCTACAGCTGTAATACCGAAAGACGGAATATCCAACTTAATGCCGGCGAACTCGAAAAAGGTACATGGCTTTTGGCAATTGAATATCGAGTACAGCAAAAAACCTATTTAGTTAAACGCCAAATTGTACTTCCATGACTTACCAGGCCTTAGCTTTTTTTACCGGACTGTTTGGAAGCTTACATTGCGTGGCCATGTGCGGCCCGCTGATGTTAGCTATGCCTTTGGGAAATCTCTCGACATGGCAATTGCTATTTCGAAGCCTTTTTTATCAAAGCGGGCGAATACTCATCTATTTCTGTTTGGGGCTGCTATCCGGATCTATAGGAACAGGGTTTAATATCATCGGATGGCAAAAAGCCTTGAGCATTGGTAGTGGAATAATCCTCTTGCTTATCTCTTTAGCGCATTTCTTTCCTCAAGTATTTAAATCAAACCACAAAATATACTTCAAATTTTCATCACCAATTCAGGGATTACTAGCGAAATACTTATTTAAACCCTATGGAACCTTTGTTGCAGGCTTACTAAACGGAT
The DNA here is from genome assembly GCA_966211215.1 of uncultured Pedobacter sp. Taxonomy (GTDB): domain Bacteria; phylum Bacteroidota; class Bacteroidia; order Sphingobacteriales; family Sphingobacteriaceae; genus Desertivirga. The sequence continues at coordinate 9,937 of CBIHNR010000038.1, read as the reverse complement.
TGCTTCCTTGCGCTATGGTGTACCTGGCTCTTGCTGGATCATTAAATACCGGAAGCCTTGCAGATGGTGGCATTTTTATGATTTATTTTGGCTTAGGCACCAGTCCATTGCTAATTTTAACCTCAATATTTCCCCTATTCTTTAAAAGAAGATTTCAAGCTGGAAACCTTACTTATTACTTGTTTATATTAGTAGGTACATGGTTGATTCTAAGAGGTACAGATTGGTATTCTGTTTTAATGCATCAAAGCGGATTAGGCGTAGAATGCCGTTAAATTGAGCAGTATCAAAATGTATAGAATTTTCATTATTGGTAAATATAATACTGGCCCGCATCCAATTCGGGTCATCAGTCCGCCAACACGCAGCTCAGGGTAAGCGCATTTTATATCGTTTACCCTGAGCTGCGTGTTCCGGCAAATGTGAAATTGCGTACTGCTGTAGGTTATACTTTCGTTTAATCTAGTGCAGGTAGATGAATGTTTTATTTTGGCTTCTTTTGATTTTGAGTCATAAAAAAACAGTGTGCAGCACAAGCATGCAATTTGTAGTTTTTATGTACGGTTCCTACCTGATGCCCTTTAGGATCCAAAATTTGACACATGCTTTCATTTTTATCTTTAACCATAATTATATTTTCGCCTCTGGCATTATAATAATTGCCGTTTTTTTGAGCTTTTCCAAGCTTTTTACCACTCGCATCAATCACATTCCCATCATTATCAATAAAATAGAGCTTTTTACCCTGGTTATTTCTAACAATATCATCTTTATCAATATAACCTAATTTGGTACCCGGATGGTTATGTATACCTCCTTTGGCATCTATAAAAATGGACGATGCAGCGGGCTGCTTACTCTTTTTATCCTGACTGAATACTTGGGGTGAAAGGCTGGTAAAAGCTGTTAAAATAAAAAGCAGATATAACGTTTTCATAACAATAAGTTTTAAACCAAAATTAGTTCATTAAAAGTTTTCTCTCAATGACAGAGCTCATACGTGAAAATGATTTCAATCAATTATCAGCGTTTAACGTATCCGAATAAAGCATAACTTGTAGTATAGGTAGTTGAAGAAGTGATTGCCGGCTTTTTTCGATTCGCGAATCAGCATATGTACTTGTAAAACGTTTCGTTAACGCTTATTCAATTACTTTTATTTGTAGATTAAATATTACAGATAACTCATCGCGTGTCTGAATCATTCCTCCAGCCTTTTTCGGAGGGCTAATATTAAAATCAGAAAAACTCAACTGTCGTGTTCCGATTAAATCTACAAGGTCTTTGCCCGCTGATAAAAACTTGTAATCGACTTTAAATCGTTTAGTGATGCCCGCTAATTCTATGGTTACCGCTCCTTTAATCAGATCTGGCAGGCCATTTAGATCCGGGTACCGGCTAAGGTTAATGAACTTCACTATTAACAAGGGAAAGGCTTTTGCCTTTAATATTTTCCTCAAATCCCTGGTCATTACCGGATTATGGCAATCAAAGTCTTGTATATCCAATATTAATTCCCCTTTTATAGGTAAAGAACTTTTGTCTGGGTTTCTATATACAATTATAGTTTCGGCTTTACTGTAGCCCTTAATTTCGCACTTAAATTTATTAATATTCGTACTTCCTTCAATCCTCAAAAAGCCTCCTTTTATAATTACCCAGTGGGTTATTTGAGCCTTATCTATTTGACTCTTACTATTAAATGGAGATAATAGGATAATCAAAAGAAGCAATAGCGATTTAGAAAGAAACATAATTGATAATTTGATTTATACTAAGCAGGCAGAATCAAGTCAATCTGTTTTTATGTATTTAGAGCTTTATAAACCTTTTCTCCTTTAGAAAGAAGGATAGGAATTAAAAGCCTACTGCTGCTTGAACTACATAACCACTGAATTCGCCGCCATTTCTATAATCGGCTGCCGGCAATTTTTCGTATCGTTGTTTTACATATTCGCCTTTTAGAAGTATGTTTTTAGTTAAGAACCAACCCGCGCCAAAAGCTACCCGATTTACTTTTACATCCTCTGTATAGATAATTGCCGGTGCGGACCCTACCGCTGCAACATCCTGAGGCCTATAGTTCAACACATTGTATCTTACTCCTACAAATAGATTCTCAGCTTTTCCTACTCTATAAATAGCATCAAGTGCATATTGTGTTGCTTTTCTGCTACTGGCTTCAGTTTTGGTCCTGCCTTTGGCAGCTTCGTAAGTACCAAACAATTCTAAACTTTTTGCTTTAACAAATCCATTGAGTTGAAAAGCATCTACTTTTTTGCTAAATCCAGGGTTTACACGCCCTGAAGAAAACTGCGCAGAAGCTGTACTTCCAACTTTTTCAAGGACCATAAAGTAATTAGATCCGGTACGGTCGCCGCCATATAATGTCTGGCCACCAGAGCTTTTGTTCGAGTAGTAAGAAGCCGCAACACGTACTCTCACATCTGGAGTTAATTGCGCATCGTAACCGCCTTTAAAGTACAGGGCCGGTAACTTATTAATATTTGCATCCTGAGCGGTAGCCACCAGGCTGTCAATATTACCTTTTATCATACCGTTAGATACCCCGATTAAACCAAAAGCTCCACTTTTTCTTAATAACACTTCTCCACCTATTTCGGTAGTAAAGGCATCCAATATATAATTCTCAACAAATGGATTATACAGCGTGTGGCCGCCATCAGATCTGCGGAAGTGCTGATCTCCGTAATTGATTTCCATATGCCCTACTTTAATAGTAGCTATCTTCATAATATCCTCCCACACTTGCCCTTTAAAGGGAAGTTTATCAAATTGAATATATCCGCCTTTTACCCAGGTTTCGTTATGGTGGCGGGAAGATAAGTAGCTGGTTAAATTTAACCGTATGCCATTGGTTAGCTGCACATCCATGTATAAATTGGCATTTGCGGTATTAAATCCCGGAGACATTTTGTATAATCCACCAGCTGCATTTTTATGTTTTAAACCCTGAAAGGCCTGGGTAAAGCCAGCCCCCCATTTTATTTTCAGATCTTCGAAAATTGCGTTCGTGTCTCTTGGCACTTCAAATACGTTAATGCCACTTTTATCATAGGGCCGAAGATTTGCGACCTGAGTTTGTGCTTTTACTACAGCTTGACTTAATATTAAAGTGAAAGCGGCAGTTTTTACGATGTTTGATAATTGAATTAGCATAATTTTCTTTATTAATTTTCATTAAAAGGACCTCTAAACTCCATATACCTTTCCCTTTAGCCCAAAGCGACTCCCCTCTGGAGAAGGAATGCAGAATGATAAAAAAGCTGTTTTTAGAAGCTCCTATTGTTTAGTTCGCTAGTTTAAAGACAAATTCGATTGCTATTTCATCTCCTGTTTTTAATGCTCCCATCATAAATGAAGGAGCTTTTATTTTAAAATCACTCATTTTCATTTTAAAACTTTCGGAGCCTTTGCAGGTAAGGGTATTATTATCATTAACTGTGTAACTGCTTTGAAGTAAAATCTGGTTGGTAACCCCTGCAATTGTTATCTTTCCGGTTACTTTAATGATTTTGTGGTGCGGAATTATAGTTGCATTAGTTAGCTTGAAAGTTATTTTATTAAACTGCTCTGCTTTTAATGCTTTATAAGCCCTGGTGTTCATCAAATCGTCTTTACCTTTCAAATTTTCTACCAGAAGTGAAAAATTCAAAGCTGTAATCTCCTGTAATTGATCTCCGTTCAGAATAAAAATTCCTTCGCAATTAAAATTTGAAGCAAGCATTGACCAATTGTGCAAATTTGATGTTCCATTAACTTTTATGTAAGACCCTGGCAGGATTTTAAATGAAGTTTGTGCTTGTACCTTATAGGTTAGTGTATTTAGAATAAGCACTAAGATCAAGGTTAAAATCGCCCTATATGATTTCATTGTACCGCTGTGCTTTTATACCCAAAGGTACCTTATCAAAAAGAGCCATAGAATGACATAAAAAGCAAAAAAAAGTGATCTCGCACATAAAACAGAATAAAAATGGGGTGCGATGTCTATAAAGTGATTTTTCATGTATAAGCCACAAAACGTTAGGCCCCTCACTCTTGCAGAAGTCTCTCGGCGCCGGTATCCCATAGCCCCCTTGCAATCATAAGGATGTATGACTTGAATCATTTTTTTTATAGCCGGATTTCACAAGCTTTATCAGAAATAAAAAAGTAAAACAAATAATGCTAAGGGCCATGAAAACGATACTTGTATTAACTAATTTTTCAAAGAAAAGTGAAAACGCAGCAAATGCAGCTCTGAAGATTGCCATCTCCACAAAATCCGAAATCTTACTTTTCTATTCGGTTATTCATCCAGAAACTACGCCCGATATTTTCAAAAATTCTGTCGAAGAATATGATTTATTGCATAATGAAATCACAACATATTTTAATGAACTTACAGGCCGCCTGAAAAGACAATTAAAAGAACGAAATGCGGAAGAATTTAAACCTCCTATCAGAATTTTGAGAGCAACCGGCGACCTGGGTATGAGTGTTAGTGAGGTTGTAGCAGCTAATAATATCTGGATGGTTATAATGGGGGCTAAAGAGAGCGATAACGGTTTAAGCAACTTTCTCTTTGGATCGTGTCCGTTTAAAGTAATTAATAATGTGCTATGTCCGGTTTTGCTAATTCCCGAAAAAACTGACTTGGATGATATTCAAAAAATGGCCATCGTTACCGATAATATTTCATTTGACGCCGAAACGGCCGATTTTTTAACTGAATTTACCAAGCCCTATAGTCCTAAACTTATCATGACTCAAGTGGCCTCGGATTCTGATAATTTAGTGGAGGTGCATGCAGAAGGGAGCAACAAAACACCTGGAAGTAGCAGGCCTGGCCTGTTAAACAGCCTCATACGAGAAAATATCATTAAAACAGATTTAGAGGCGTTTGTAAACGAAGATGATGTTGATATACTGGCAATTGTTCATAAAAAAGATGGACTGTTTCGCCAAATCTTTCATAGTGGTTTTATCAATACATTACTCAATTATAACCAACAGGCCATCCTGATTTTCCCAGTAAAATAAAATAGAATTTAGCTATCATAATATGCCAAAAGGATAGAAACCAAGAGACATAGAAGGGGCTTTAGCCACATTAATGCGGCTAAAGCCTTCTTTTGACTTTTCTTTCCCATCGGCTAAAGCAGTCGGCAATAAACACCCTTCACTGCGCTTTAAATCCACTCAATCAACCAATTACAAAGATATCATCTCGACTACAGAATGATCTTAAAACGTCTTCTTATCCATATTGCCTAAGATCTCTCCTATCGCCGAGATGGCCAAATTTCATATTTAAAAAACCTAAATATGAACTAGTTATAAACAATATGGTGTAACAATCGACTTAAAATAAGAACCATGCAATAGATAAGTATAACGCGAGGAGCTTTTGCAAGGCAGCTGTCAAGCTTGCCTGTCTCCTTTAATTTTAAACCGGGATTCATTATTCCCTATTGTTTTATAAATTTCGATGTAAACGTTTCTCCTCCTCCCAAATAATTAAGGATATAAGTTCCTGAAATTAAGCCACTAACATTTACCGAACTTTGAGAAGAGTAACTCTCTGGCTTAAGAGTTAAAAGTCGGGTACCATTCAAACTATAAATTGTTATACTGCTGTTAGTTCCAGCTTTAGGATGAATTACCTGCAACTGTCCAGATGCAGGGCTGGGATATAAAATTAATCCATTCTGATCGGAACCTTTTGGATCAGTATTACTCAGCTTGCCGCCAAAATCGGCGGTAGAACTTTCCATTACCTGCAGAGCATTAACGGCTGTAACCGCAGAACTTAAGGCACCAGTCTCACTAGCGGCCTGCACTGCATAAGTGTAGGTTTGCCCAATAACCGCTGTTCCATCAGTAAATGTAGTATTAGTGGTAAAGCCGATTACTGCATTATTGCGGAAAATGATGTACAGTCTGGAGTAGGCCGCACTGTTCCATGAAATAACAGTTCCATTTACGTTCACATTGGAAGGGCTAGCCGGAGGTTCGGCCAGCATTCTCGGATCCCAGGTATCGCTGCTTCTTAAAATTACGTTTTCATAAGTATAAGCTACTGCTTCTGCATCCGTTAAGAAATTCTTTGCTGTTCCTGATACAGTACCGGTAACATTTCCGTTTGCATCCTTTACATCGTATTCATAATAAGAAATTCGCTGAGAAAGATCTACCGGGACACCATTGGCATCCAGGGTATTGTAATCAGCAAAAATCACAGGTATGGCTCCCATTTTATAATACCATCCGGCTGGCTTAATTTTCGATTTTAAAGTGGTGTTGATAAAAACTGTTTTCGGGCCATTGTGCCACGGGCGGCCGAAGTAGTTGCTTCCGGTATTGGCAATTCTTGGAGAGGCATCAATGGTACAATTACTGAACACATAGCCCCATAATGTCCCTGTTGCATGGCTCGGAGCAACAATATACCCCCCATCGTTACGATTATTGGTCAAAGTACATTTATCAAAGAACACATCGCCCCCACCGTAGATATAGTCTACAGCACCTTCAATTTTGGTGTTTTTATGATACTGGCGGTCGGACATAGTTGAGTAAGCAGTGAGATAGGTATCCTGATAGCTCCTTAACCAGCAATTATTTGTGGCAAAGTGATTGGTTGTTGCATACAAAGCTAAAGCCTGTGGCCCGGTGAGATTATTATAGCCAACGCTATTCTCCAATGTTAGATTCTCGAAATAGCAATCTTTTGAATTGACAACCATTGTTGCTCCAAGACTTACGTGATAGGCGTTGGGACCTCCCGAAAGCCTGCTGTCACTTATCACCACATTATCTCTGCTTTGGCCAATTAAATGAATAAACGGTTTGTTACTTGGGATATCATGGTGCCCTGTATAGGTTCCATTTTTAATGTAAATTACCCATGGAGTAGTTCGGCCCGTAGGGGCTGCTGCAATAGCCGCAGTAACGGTAGTATAGTTACCAGAACCATCTTGCGCCACTACGGCGTCAAACAGTTTTTTAACTGGCTCCGTACGCTTACCGGTTCTGAATTTAATTGTAAGGCCGGCAAAGGCGTTTCCTGATAAATCGGTCAACGCACCCGCAGGGATTGTAAATGTATATTCGGTATCGTAGTTCAGATTCTGATAGTTGAATGTAGCAGTCTTCGTGCCATAGGATCCGGTTAAAACTGTTGATCCAAGTGTGATGTTTCCCGTACCTGTTTTTACTTTTTCATTGAAGGTAACTACTATGGATCCGTTGCGGGTTGCAGTATTTGATCCATCTGCCGGAACAACACCAACCAAAGCTGGAGCATCATTGCCATAAATGTTTAAGTCGAAAAGATAAGCGTTCTCTGTCTCTTTCAGATTGGTAAACTTAAGGGCAACGTTTATATCATTAATTGTGGCTGTAACCGTTTGCCCTGCAGCTGGATTGGCATAGGCGGTTGCAGATGTAACGGCTACCCAGTCCGCATCAGTAGCACTTTTCTTCCATAGCCTATATCCCCTGCTGCCTGCCGTTGCACCATGAGTAAAGGAAACTTTAGTAATTGATTTGAGAGGCGAAGTAATAATGTAAGAAGTCGCCCCTGATAAAACTTTGGCCGCCCGGATATACCCGGGACTTGCCGGCGGATTGGTAAAACGTGTTGCATCCCAACCGGTAGGTGCAACTTCATTCTGAAACAATTTAAACGTTAGTGCTTCATTAGTAAAACTAGTGGTTTTTGTTACCGACTGCTCCGTAGTGGAAGCACTCAATGCTGACCAGTTTTGAAAGTTGGTGGAATAAAGAAGTCTCTCCTGCGCCCGCATTGCAACGGTACAAAGAAGCAATAGGATTAGTAAATAGTTTCTCTTCATATTTAGTTTATTAGGTGTGATAATTCCAAAAACAGTGTTTAATGTGTTAATCCTTTGGGGTAGGAGAACGACTTTTGAAACCTGCTTTGGCTTGTTAAAAATTGGTTGTTTGAACAATTTTAGAGAGTATTAACCGGAAAAGAAATGGCTTAATAGCAGTATACCAGAATGTTAAGGTATTATACCAGTTTTTTAAAATTGGGATTGAATGTCTTCTTAATATCTCCTGGGTTAATAGTTTTTTCCCGAAAGGGTGATTTGGACTCTCGAACATTCAGGATAGCGTACCTATGGCATGCAAAAACTGTTTATAATTAAATTTTATACCGGCATTTTACACCTATGGGCGCATCTAACGGTTAGATTAATGACATTGGATAGTAAACACATTGAGTAGTCCTGCTCAACATCTTACCCAATATACTTCGGTTTCCTGGCCTTTAAGTACTCTCGTGGGCTTTGGTTAAATTGATTTTTGAAACACGTACTGAAATATGTAGGGTGATTAAATCCAACAGCAAAAGCAACTGTCGAGATATTATCTTCACCTGCATCAAAGTATTCTTTAGCTTTTTTAAGCCTGGCCTCTCTTACAAATTCCACCGGAGCAGTGTTCGTTAAACTTTTAAACTTTTTGAAAAATGCCGACCTGCTCATCCCTATTGAATCAGCAACATCGTCCACATTAAAATCTGAATCCGCCAGCTTTTCTTCCACTATCCTGATAACCTTTTGCAGGAAGATCTTATCATTAGCTGTCATTAGAACTGCTGTTACCTCTGGCTTATCAATAGTTTCGGTTTCCGCAAGTGTTTGGAAAAACTGTTTCCGTTGCTGCACAAACTTCCTTATCGCAGCCTCCAGCAAGCCAAGATCAAATGGCTTGGTTATATAAAAGTCAGCGCCATAATCCAGTCCGCGGATCTGTGTTTCTGCTGAATGTTTAGCTGTTAGTAAAACAACAGGAATATGGCTTGTTTGGCCGCTATTCTTTAACCTGCCGAGCAATTGAATTCCATCCATTTTAGGCATCATAATGTCCGACAGGATCAGATCAGGTAAAAGCGATTCTGCCTTTTCGAGCCCGTCTTTCCCATCAATTGCAGTTACAACCTTATAGCTTGCAGATAATTTGCTCGAAAGAAAGTTCCTTAAATCGTCGTTATCCTCAACTATCAATACCAAGGGAAGCCCGCTTTTATCCGTATCTGCTACTTCTGACGGCAATTCTAGTCGCTCTTCTAAACCAGGCCTTTGATAAGCGTTTGAGGGCAAAAACTGAATATTTGCCGGATTGAAATGCTCTTTGCCCGTTTTAAATTCAAGAACAACAAGCAATCCTTCGGGTAAATTAGCTTTTGCATAAATTTTACCCCCATGCAGTTCAACTAGTTTTTTTGAAAGCGCTAAACCAATTCCCGTACCTTTTTCCTGGGCTCCGGGCACATTCATTCCCTGATAATACAAATTAAATATCTCATCAAGTTCTTCGTCATCTACCCCTACCCCATTATCCGCCACTTCAATTGTAAATTTGTCGGAAGCCGAAGTGTTTTGTATGCTGATATGAATCTTTCCCTTATCCGGAGAAAATTTAATAGCGTTAGCAAGGAGGTTGTAAAGTACAGTGTCCAGTTTTTCGGCATCCACCCAGGCCTGTAATTCAGGCACATCTGCAGAAACTATTACTGATAAATGTCGTTTTTCAATTACTTCTGTAAAATACGCTACTGTATTTTGGCAAAACTGAATTATTTCAACCTCGCTTACTTTTAATGTAGCCTTTCCGCTTTCAACTTTCTTTAAATCAAGCAATTGATTAACCAAACGCAGCATTCTTCGGGCATTTTTCAGTACTACCTGTATATAACCAGACCCTTTATTCGACAGTGCCTCATTTTCCAAAATCTCTTCCGAAGGATTAATAATCAGTGAAAGCGGAGTTCTTAATTCGTGCGATACCTCGGTGAAGAAATTCAGCTTCAGGTCTGTCATTCTTCGTTCAATTTCAACACTTTGCCTTAACTTCAGCATTGTAATAGCTATTCTTCTGGCTATCATCAAAACAGTTACAA
>CBIHNR010000037.1:0-33929 GCA_966211215.1 uncultured Pedobacter sp. | reverse complement strand
GCCTCTTCCGAGATTTTTCAGGCGCTTATGTAACGTGGGCTTAGTTGTTGCTTTCCTTCTGAGTGCGGCATCTAGCTTTCTTGATGATCTGTGCTACTTCGGTGGATATCATGATCCTGGGGAAGGCATTATCTCTGCTGGTTCGCAGCTGACAGTGAAGGAGGATAAGGATGCATAAAATGGAAGTAAGAATTGGCACAGCGGGCGGTACGCTTTTGAGCACGATTGCCCAATTAAACGCCGAAGACCTTTTCAAAACCGTTGTTCTTGCAGCTGTGGGGGCAGTGGTGAGTTATGGTGTGACCTTGTTGTTGAAAAAGATGCGGTAAAATGAATCCTGCCGGTGGATTATCTGGCGGGATTTATTGAGAAGTCTCCGGACATCTTGCTTGCATTGGAACCGTTGGCTGAAGCTCAACGATAATAAATAGATCATCTTAGGCGCGATCATATTTCTACTGTGCGCCCACTCCGAGCCGAGCCTGCTTCGTCTCTGCTAGTAGCGATGTTCCAGTGATGCATAACAAATTATTGACGGTTTATTGAGCATTTACTTAAGCGAGTCGAGCAAAAGTCGATAAAACGTCGAGTTCGGCTTATAGCTATCTGCAAGCCGCTCCGAACAGCTCTGCAAGAATGCCTGAAGCAGAGTGCTATGAGAGTGCCTTCTAAGTGGGAGCAAAGTGGAAGAATTAAATTGCGAGGCAATATGGATAAGATAGGCGCTTTGGGTTCTCTGGTATTGTACCTGTGGCATAAAAGCCTCACCCCCAACCCCTCTCCAAAAAGAGAGGGGAGCTAAATTCGTGGTAGAATCACGATTTGTTTTTTTCTGTCATTTACCCCTTCTGTGTTTTGAAAAAAAAATCAAATCTACCTCTGACATAAAATTTATGTAGGGGCTGTTTATTGAAGTTTTTATTTTTGATAACACAGGAGCTGCCTCTTACCATTTTCTGTCTTACTTTTTATTCGGGTGTTTGTCTTTCATTGGTTCTCATGAGCTCCCTACGGTCGGTTCTTGATAAAAAGTAAGCAAAAATCAAGAAAAGAACGATGCTTCCCCCCACAGACTCAAGCGGGCCCGCCGTTCTTTTCAGCCCTACGCGCAGCTCTCCGCAACGATCGGCTACTAACATTCAATGGATTTGCTCCGATATCATTTCCGCTTTCGGTGTTTTGAAAAAAAATGGAAAATACCCGTGACATAAATTATATAGGGCGCTTTGTCAGGCTGAGTACCTCGAAGCCTTAAGCTACCAGCCCTGAAATTCCGTTCCCCAAAGCACGCGTCGACGGAGCTCAGGCTGACACCTGGCGCTACCGCTACTGTCATCTCCGCTTTCGGTGTTTGAAAAAAATCCCCCACTACCTAGAGATAAATATTTAAAGTACGAATCTCCCTCTGATCGTCATCCTGAGGCATTGAAGAAGAGGAATTGTGGCAGGGAATGCCGTGAGGATCTCCCAGTCCGGAGGTAGGATTTGCGACACACCTATACTGCATTTTTCTATAGGAGTTCGGTGGTTAAATCAAGAAATTTCCTACCAATAAGGGGTTTCGAACTTACGGTGCTTGTTTGGAAGCTAGTCTGATGCCCCCATTAAAATCCTAAAAACTGCGGAATTTTTCTCACAGGCTTTAAAAATGCTGCCAGCCTAGGAAATTTAATCCCATTAATCTTCATCGCTTCTAAATCTGCCTTATTCGCTTTTAAGCGCGCTTCTACCGAACTGTTGCTCATCCCTCCTGCCCTCATTTTCACCATCACTTCTGGCAGATATACCGATTTCACCCTATGCTTATGCATAAAGCGGATCATCAATTCATAATCCGCGGCACTGCCCATGTCGAGGCGGTAATAACCTAGTTTTTCAAAAAGCTCCCGTTTAGCATAAAACGTAGGATGGGCAGGCATCCAGCCCCATTGGAACATTCCATGCTCATATGGCTTTGATTTCCATTTACGCAAGGCCTTATCGGTATCCTCCTGATCTACATACCATAAGTCACCGTACAAGACATCAGCTTTACTTTGTTCAAAGGTTTTAGCAATATCCGCAACTACAGTATTCGAGGCAAAAAAATCATCTGCATTTAACAAGCCCACCACTTCCCCAGTAGCCATTTTAATGCCCTTGTTCAAGGCATCGTACATTCCTTTGTCTTTTTCTGAAACAATTTTGTTGACTTTTTCGTTGTAGCGATTCAATATATGAAGCGTATCGTCCTGGGAAGAGCCATCCACCACAATATATTCAATATCCTGATAAGTTTGATTGATAACCGACCGCACACAGCTTTCGATAAAGCGCTCTGCATTGAAAGTGACTGTAACAATTGAAATCTTCAAAATGTTTATTGATTTTCGGCAAAAATCTCAAATTTTCCCTTACTTTTGAATAATTTTATAAAAAAGCTACTATAAGGGACCTCTTATTAATATGTTCATAAAAACAAAAATTCTACAGGTTAGGCACCTATCATTATCCATTATTATTCTGCTTGCCTCTTTATTTATAAGTTCATGTGCTACAAATAAAAGTGTTTTATTTAAAAGCAAACATGACGATATTTTAGATACCCTTAAAACGGTATATGTGGTTAACGACAAAGGGGTAAGTGATACTTACTATCGAATAAAAGCGCAGGATATTATTGCAATCAGCAATCTCCAAAACCTTGAATTTGGAGTGGTCGGGGAAGTTTCCTCAGCCTCCAGCTTTACCGTTGATAATGATGGTACAGTTAATTTCCCTGTATTAGGAAAAGTAACATTGGCTGGGCTTACCAAACTTGAAGCCCGAGCCAAACTGCAGGACTTATATAGTAATAGCTTACTTAAAAACCCCATTATTGACCTAAAAATCGTAAACCTTAAAGTCACCTTACTAGGAGACTTCGGCCAAAGGGGAAAATTTCTTTTGGAAAAAGAGCAGACAACTTTGATAGACCTGCTTGGTGATGTAGGCGGTTTAAGCCCCCAAGCAGATCCCCGTAAAATAAAAATCATCAGAGGGGACCGTAATAATCCGGAGATCATTTATGTTAACCTGCAGAATATAAACTCCCTTGGAAGCAAGCGTCTTATATTGCAGAATAATGATATAATTTACGCTTATCGCAGAAAAACTCATGAAAGAGCTGAAAGTTTTCAGAACTTCAACTTGTTCGTTCAACCTGCCCTTATTTTATTTAACACAGCTTTAATTATCTATAATTTAACTAAATAATGGACCCAATAGAGGCGAAACCAAAAGTTAATATTGAACAAAGTATTGATTATTCCAAAATATTTAAAATTGTCTGGAGCCGCTGGTATTGGATAATTGGCTGTGTAATAATCTCGTTAGTAATCGCATTTGCTTACCTCTGGTATAAAGCGCCAACTTATTCAACTGCCAGCTCTTTAAAGTTCGATGAGAGAAGGTCTGAATTCACAGATTTACTAAAAAGTTCTATTAATTCATTTGACAGAACTAATAAAATCCAATCTGAAAGTTTTGTTATACAATCCAGGGAAATACTTTTCAATGCAGTATCCCATCTGGATTATAAAATATCCTATTATGTAAAAGGGCGTGTTCGAATATCAGATATTTACCCTGAAGTCCCTTTTCCGATAGAAATAATACAACAGGACACATTAAACTTCTATAGGGGAATGTTGCATGCTGAACGAGTTTCTAACGAAAAATTTCTGATCGCTTACAAAATAGGTGAAAAAAGCATCGAAAATACGTTTAAAATAGGGCAAATCATTGAAGCACCAGGCATTAAGTTCAGGATAAAAAGCAGCACTGCTACTATTGGAGCAAACTACGGATTTAAGTTTAACACTAAAGATGACTTTCTCGGAAGGGTTGCAGGCGGCTTAAGTGTACGTGAAGCTGCTAAAAGTTCAAACATTATGCAATTGGCTATGGTGGATAAAAATCCATACTTCGCTATGGATATCCTGAATGCGATAATGACTGAATACGTTTCGACCGACGTAAAAAGAAGAAGTGCCTCTGCATCTCAGACGATTGATTTTATTGACCGCCAGCTAACTTTCCTTTATAACAAAGTTCAGGAATCGGGCAACGCAGTGGTAGCTTACAAGGCAACAAATAAAATGGTTGACCTGGGAACAAATACCCAAATAAGCGTAAGAAAACTGACGGAAAGCAAGGCTCAATTAGATGGGCTTGCCTTACAAGACCTCACCTTGAAACAACTAGAGCAGCAGGTACTTAACAACAAGGACAAAATTGAAGTAGATTATACGCTTGAAACTACTTTAGGCGGTGAACTTTCAGGCTTGGTTGGCAGATTAAACGGACTTCTACTAGAACGTGAAAGAAAATCCATGAAATTGCTTCCAGAAGGTGAAACAATGAAACTTCTCGACAAGCAGATTTCGGATGAAAAAAGCGCGATACTTAACAGTATCAAACTATTGAGAGAAAGATTTAATCAAACCAAAAAATACCTGCAGGCCAGGGTGGAGATAGCAGAACAGGAGATAAGCAGGATTCCAGGAGCTGAAAGGACCTTTGCTAAGTTGCAAGCTGCTTATGATATTAATCAAAAAGTATTTGATTATTTATCGGAAAAAAAACTGGAGGCCGAAATATCCCGTGCTGCTGTAGTTGGAGGTGCTAGTATTGTAGATAAAGCAACAGGCTATTCTGTCATTGATCCAATTCCCAAAAAGACTTATACCAATGCCATTTTTGCAGGCATAGCTATCGGTATTTTATTAATATTTCTTGCTCGTTTCTTAAATCCATACATATACACAAAGGAATCCGTAGAACAAGTTACCCAAACGCCTATCATTGGGGTAATCAGAAAATTTCCAGGCCAGATAGATGAAGACAACCATCAAGCTTTATCATTGCAAAAACCCAAATCGATCTTTGCCGAATCGGTACGCTCCGTAAGGACTAATTTAAGCTTCCTTGCCGCCGAAAAAAATTCCAAGGTTATTTGTGTCACTTCTGAAATTGCAGGCGAAGGCAAGTCTTTTGTTTCTGTAAACCTTTCAAGTACATTAGCCCTTATTGACAAAAAAGTTATTTTAATTGGAGCGGATTTGCGAAGGTCAAAACTACATAAAACCTTCAACCATGATAACAAAAAGGGGCTTAGCGGCTTTTTGGCACATCAATTTTCAGAAAGTGATGTAATATCTCAAACCACCTTAGACAATTTGGATTTTATACCATCTGGCACCGTTCCGCCAAACCCCTCTGAACTTCTTCACAGCAACAGGATGAAGGAACTTTTAGAGTACCTTGAGCAGAGATATGACTACATTATCCTCGATACAGCCCCTGTCGGCTTAGTATCAGATTCAATTCCATTAATTAGGAACGCCGATATCAATGTGTTTGTAATACGCTCAGGTGTTTCCAAAAACAGTTCAGCGAGTATACCAGAGAGGCTATCTGGTGAGTTTAAACTAAACAACGTGGTTATTATTTTGAATGCCTTTGACGAGGATGCCCTGCATGCTAATTTTTATTCCACCAGCTATCTGGGCGGAAGTTATAGCCAGAGATATTATTACTCTGACTACTCCGGCTATGCGAGCTCAGGATATTATGTGGATGATAAAGACCGAAGGTGGTTCCAGTTCTGGAAAAAAGACAACTAGAAATTTTTATAAGACATTAATAAATAATTCAGGCGAACTCAAACAAAGTTCATCCAGAAAAAAAGAGAATATAAGTTTAAATGGAAAATACCAGTGCGCATACTTTAGATGAGAAATGGGATGTAGATATCAGCCCTGAACATAATTTGTTTGATCTCCATTTAAAAGAGGTATGGAACTACAGGGATTTAATGATACTTATGGTAAGGCGTGATTTTGTATCAGGCTATACGCAAACAGTATTGGGGCCTCTATGGATCTTCATACAACCAATTTTTACAACGATCATGTTTACGTTTGTATTTGGGAATCTGGCAGGAATCTCCACAGAAGGTATTCCTGGCCCTGTCTTTTATATGGCGGGCTTAATTCCATGGAACTACTTTTCAGATTGCCTGAACAAAACATCTACCGTTTTTACAGCCAACGCAGGAATATTCGGAAAAGTTTACTTTCCAAGATTTATTATGCCATTAACCATTGTGATATCAAACCTGATTAAACTGGGTATACAAATCTTATTGCTTATCGGCATGTGGCTATATTTTGTTTTCCAAGGTGCAGCAATACAGCCGCAGTATCATTTGCTGATACTCTTCCCTTTAATTATTCTTTTGATGGCAATACTTGGCTTGGGCCTTGGAATGATTATTTCTTCAATTACAACAAAATATCGTGACTTAAACACCTTGATTGGTTTTGGAGTGCAATTATTGATGTATGCTACCCCCATCATCTATCCACTTTCAGAAGCCAATCCAAAATATCGCTGGATTATCAGTTTAAACCCCCTTACTCCAATGATGGAGCTTAATAGAAGAATCTTTTTTGGAACAGGAATGATTGATCTAAACGGAATTTTATACTGTATACTATTTACTTTGTTTACTTTTTTCGTGGGGCTAATCTTGTTTAACAAAACAGAAAAGACTTTTATTGACACCGTATAGTTTTTATTGTCCTTGTTCATAAATAGGCTTAAAATAAAGCCGCACTTCAATATAAAAGATTAATGAGTACCGCTATAAAAGTAGAAAATGTTTCCAAACTTTATCGATTAGGCCAAATTGGAAGCGGATCAATGCAAGCTGATTTAATGCGCTTCTGGGCAAAAGTAAGAGGAAAGCAAGATCCATTTGCTAAAATCGGGGAAACTAATGATCGAACATCAAAAGGAGAAAGTGATTACGTTTGGAGCCTTAGAGATATAAACTTTGATATTCAGCAAGGCGATGCCGTTGGAATTATTGGAAGAAATGGTGCAGGAAAAAGCACCCTTTTAAAACTCTTAAGTAGAGTTACAGCGCCTACAACCGGATCCATTAAAGCCAAAGGTAGAATCGCTAGCCTTTTAGAAGTCGGCACGGGATTTCATCCAGATCTTACAGGAAGGGAAAACGTTTTCTTGAATGGAGCCATTCTCGGAATGCGAAAAGCGGAGATCCAAAGGAAATTTGACGAAATAGTAGATTTTGCTGGAGTCGAAAGATATATTGACACTCCCGTTAAACGATATTCCTCCGGGATGTATGTTCGCTTAGCCTTTGGAGTTGCTGCCCACCTAGAATCAGAAATACTAATTGTCGATGAAGTATTGGCTGTAGGTGACGCTGAATTTCAAAAGAAATGTCTTGGTAAAATGGGAGATGTGAGCAAAGGAGAAGGAAGAACAGTACTTTTTGTGAGTCACAATATGGCTGCAATTACCGCCCTATGCCAAAATTGTATTTTATTAAAAAATGGGCAACTACAGGAACATGGCCCAACCTCAAAAATCATCGATTCCTATATAATGAGTGGAAAGAGTATAGAGGGTGAAATTTTTGAAGATGAAATAAGATATGACCAAAAATATGAATGGGCAAAATTCAAAGCGATCAGAACCCACGGTTCAAAAGGCATTACAACAAACAGTTTTGCTATTAACGAGGATATCAAGATAGAATTAGAGTACGAAGTACTGCGGGACGGCGAATTGATCCAACCTAGTGTTCATCTACTTGACAATTTAGGTAATTGCATTCTGGCAACATTTAATGGAACCTCTGCCAATACAACAATAGACCCATTATTCGGGAAGCCCCTAACTAAAGGTATTTACAAGTCGGTCTGCACAATTCCTGGTAACTTATTAAATGAAACTTCATATCTGATAAGTTGCTTTCTTGTGCCTCGCGAGTTCTCTGAGCTTGCAATAGTTAGAGAAGTTTTATCATTAACAGTCCATGAAACTGGTGAAATGCGTGCAGAATTTACTGGAGCATGGATTGGCTTAATACGTCCAAAATTGCATTGGCATTCTTATCAGTTATTATAATTTAAGCTAATGAAAGTAGTTATTCTTGCAGGAGGCTTGGGCACCCGGTTGATGGAAGAAACTGAAGCCAGGCCAAAACCCATGGTAGAAATAGGAGGAAAACCTATTCTATGGCACATTATGAAAATATATGAGGCATATGGCTACAATGACTTCGTCCTTTGTTTAGGCTATAAGGCACACCTCATAAAAGAATATTTCCTTAACTATTATTTATACAATTCAGATGTTACCATAGAGCTAGAAAAAAACAAGGTTGATGTACATTTTTCTAATTCAGAATCATTTAAAGTAACCTTAGTTGATACAGGGCTATCGACAAACACCGCAGGAAGGCTAAAAAGAGTTCAGAAATATCTGGGAAATGAAACATTTATGCTTACTTATGGGGATGGAGTTTCTGATGTAAACATTCGTGACCTTGTTAAGTTCCACCAGTCTCATCGAAAATTGGTAACCCTGACAAGTATCCAGACTCCAGGCAGATTTGGGAATATCGAAATGGATGAAAATGGTATCGTTGACCATTTTGTTGAAAAGCCAAAAGGAGATGGGATGTGGATTAATGGAGGATTTTTCGTTTTGGAACCGGGGGTTTTCGACTATCTAGAGGGGGATATGGATAATATTCAATGGGAGAAAAAACCATTGATTGAAATTGCGAATGATAAACAGCTAGCTGCCTATAAGCACACTGGCTTCTGGAAGCCTATGGATGCATTACGTGATCGAATCGAATTGGAGCAATTGTGGAGTTCTGGTGAAGCACAGTGGAAGGTATGGTAGACAGTAAAGTTTTAGATAGTTATAAAAATAAGCGCGTTTTTATAACAGGGCATACAGGATTTAAAGGTTCCTGGCTAACTTATGTTCTTTGTAAATCGGGAGCGATTGTTAAAGGTTATTCTCTTGAACCAGAAACGGAACCATCCCTTTATAGCCTGATTAAAACAGGCCTCGACTTTGAATCTGTGATTGCAGATGTCAA
Organism: uncultured Pedobacter sp.; assembly: GCA_966211215.1. Classification (GTDB taxonomy): domain Bacteria; phylum Bacteroidota; class Bacteroidia; order Sphingobacteriales; family Sphingobacteriaceae; genus Desertivirga. The sequence goes on along the minus strand of CBIHNR010000037.1, from coordinate 24,979 downwards.
TGATTACAGTACTTTAGAGAAAGAGGTTATATCTTTTCAGCCAGACTATATCTTTCATTTGGCCGCACAGCCTTTGGTTAGGCGCTCCTATAAACAGCCTTTAGATACCTTTTCAACTAACATAATTGGCACGGCCAATGTCCTGAATGTTTTGTTAAAACTTGAAAAACCTTGCCATTCAATTTTAATAACCACTGACAAGGTTTACGAAAATAAAGAGTGGCACTATCCTTATCGGGAAACGGACCGTTTAGGTGGCTATGATCCTTATAGTGCAAGCAAAGCATGTGCTGAGTTAGTTATCAATAGCTATACTCAATCGTATTTTAGTCTTTCATCATTTAACCAGCATCAAAAATCTATTGCCAGCGTAAGGGCGGGTAATGTAATAGGAGGCGGAGATTGGTCTGAAGACAGACTGATCCCGGATATTGTAAAATCTCTTGCAGAAGGCAAAGAAATAACCATCCGTAATCCTCATGCTGTAAGGCCGTGGCAACACGTACTAGAGCCTGTTTTTGGATACCTGCAATTAGGGATATTGCTCGCTAATGATCCTAAAAAATACTCTGGAGCTTGGAATTTCGGACCAGCTCACACAGACAATCTGCCCGTACTAAACATTGCGCAACAGGCCATTAATATCTGGGGGGAAGGCCAAATAAATCTGCAAGTTGACCCGAATGCGGTGCACGAAGCTTCTCTTTTAAAATTGGATATCAGTAAGGCACTAAATGAGCTCCAATGGCGTCCTCGCATGGATTCAGCAACAGCTATTGAAAAGACAATATCATGGTATAAGCTTTACTACGAAAATAAACTAACCGCAACTGAATTGCTGGAAGAGGACATATTATACTATCAATCATTATTATGCAATTAGAAAAATTCTTTACCAACCTACACGATAAAACCGTTAGAGATACTTTAGTTCCTCTTTTTAAAAATAAGATAACAAGAACTATTGTACCAGGTAAAGACTACATACCTGTAACCGGGAAAATCATCGATGAGACAGATGTATTACTAGGAATTGAGGCCACTATGGATGCCTGGCTAACTGCCGGAAGGTTTAGTGCTTCATTTGAAAAAGACTTTGCAAGATATATGGGCAGCAGGTTTTCTTTTCTTGTTAATTCCGGCTCTTCTGCTAATTTACTTGCATTCTATACGCTTACCTCACCAAAATTAGGAGACAGAGCAATAAAACCAGGCGATGAAGTAATTACCGTTGCTGCAGGATTTCCGACAACTGTCAACCCAATGATACAGTTTGGCTGTATCCCGGTATTTGTTGACGTTGATATACCAACCTATAATATTAGGGCTGAAGACATTGAGAAAGCAATCTCACCTAAAACCAAAGCTATAATGATTGCGCATGCGCTCGGCAACCCATTTAACCTTGAAGTGGTTATGAACCTCGCCAAGAAATATAACTTATGGGTGGTTGAAGATGACTGCGATTCTTTAGGGGCAACTTATAATAACAAAAAAACCGGTACTTTCGGAGATATTGCAACAGTTTCATTTTACCCGGCGCACCATATAACCATGGGCGAAGGAGGTTCTGTACTAATCAACACAAGTTCATTAAAAAAAATAGCTGAAAGTTTCAGAGATTGGGGAAGAGATTGCTGGTGTGCACCAGGCTGTGACAATACCTGCGGAAAGCGTTATGACTGGCAACTTGGTGGCCTTCCAGACGGCTATGACCATAAGTATACGTATTCTCATATTGGCTTTAACCTAAAAGTTACTGATATGCAGGCTGCAATTGGCTTAAGCCAGCTAGCCAAGGCCGATGGATTTATTGCTAAAAGACGCGAAAACCATGCTAAACTAAAAGAACGTTTTAAAGCACTTGAAGATTATTTTATTTTACCTGAAGCGACGCCTAATAGTAATCCAAGTTGGTTCGGTTTTATGTTAACCGTTCGCGACGGAAAAAAAATTGACAGAAATAAACTAGTAGAGTACCTGGAAAACAATAAAATTGGGACTCGTTTATTTTTTGGCGGAAATATGTTACGCCAACCGGCTTATGCCAATCTGAATTACCGTAAGGTAGATGATCTGGTTAATTCAGACATTATTATGAATGATTCATTTTGGCTTGGAGTTTGGCCAGGACTAAATGATGAGCACTTCGATTACATTGTCGATAAAGTAAAAGAGTTTGTACATAGCATCTGATTTTGAAAAGAACAGTTTTAATAACCGGCGCAACTGGTTTTTTAGGCTCTCATATCACAGAGCTCCTATGTCAGGGTAACTTTCAGGTTATTGCAATAAAACGCTGTAACTCAAATCTGAAGAATTGCAAAGGTTTTCAGGAGAAGGTTATATGGATAAATAGCGATGAAAGAGGTTGGCAGGAAAAAGCTATCAGCTACCAACCACAAATAATTGTCCATACGGCCTGGATTGGAGTGTTGGCTTCGGAGAGAGATGATTGGGAAAAGCAAACAGAAAACATCACTCTTTTGAACTGTCTTTTAAATATTGCCCAACTATCTAATACTAAAAAGGTTATCGCTTTAGGTTCACAGGCAGAGTATGGCAATATTGATAGTGTTGTGCTCGAAAGCCATCCCTTAAAACCAACCTCGGCTTATGGTGCTGTTAAAATTGTTTCTTCTCAACTTTTAAAATTTTTTTGCTCTACACACCAGATACAATGGTACTGGCTGAGAGTATTTTCGATATTCGGAGAAAGGGAGGGTATTAAATGGCTACTACCCAGCCTGATCCAGACTATCGCATCGAAGAAAGAAAACACCATGGCATTTACACCTTGTAAACAGCAATTTGCCTATTTGTATGTCAGAGATTTCGCTGAGGCAGTTAAGACCATTATCCATCATCCTATTGATAATAGCGGCATCTATAATATTTGCTCCGATACCTTACAAGAATTGAAGGCTATCATTACTTCAATAAGAGATGCACTAATGCCTGATTTTCATTTAGACTTCGGGGCATTGCCATATCGAGAGAACCAATCTATGCTCATCGCTGGCGACACAAGCTTGTATAAAAGTGTATTTGGCGATATTTGTAAAACATCATTTCAAGACGGAATAGATAACATCATTCAATTTTACACTAAGAGCCTATGATGAAAGTATCAGATTATATAGCAGCGTTTCTTCAAAACAAGGGGATTACTCATGTGTTTGAGCTTTCAGGAGGCATGATCACCCATTTACTTGACTCTCTAAATCAAAAAACTGACATTCATATCATCACCATGCACCATGAGCAGGCCGCAGCATTTGCAGCGGATGCCTATGGAAGAGCTACCGGGCTACCAGGGGTTGCTTTAGCAACCAGTGGGCCTGGTGCCACCAACTTGCTTACTGGAATAGGCAACTGTTACTTTGATTCAATACCAGCTATATTTATCACAGGGCAGGTAAACCGGCATGAACAGAAAGGCGATAAGCCAATCAGGCAGCTTGGATTCCAGGAAACAGATATAGTTGCTATGTCTTTGCCTGTTACTAAAGCTAGTTTCCTTATTAATGATCCTGCCCATATACCTGCCATACTCGAAAGCGCCTTCAATATAGCTATTGAGGGCAGGCCTGGTCCTGTGCTGATTGATATCCCTATGGATGTTCAACGGGCTCAGGTAGAGGCGCCGACGGAAACAGCTGACACAGCTACCCAGTCAAACATTGATAATACTAAATTATTTGCGGCTATCAAGTCGGACCTTTATGCTGCAAAACGCCCTGTAATTTTAGCGGGCAGAGGTGTTAGATGCTCTTCCTCTACTGAGCTCCTTGTAAAACTGGCAGAACGTCTGAAAATCCCGGTAATCACCACTCTTTTAGCTGTTGACGCTATACCTTTCAGCCATCCGCTAAGATTGGGTTTTATAGGTAGCTACGGCAACAGGTGGTCGAACATAGCGTTCGGTGAATCCGACTTTATCCTGGTACTCGGTAGTAGGCTTGACATAAGGCAGACCGGTGCAAATACCTCTTTTTTCGAAAATAGAAAAATATATCATGTCGATATTGAAGCCGGAGAAATTAATAACCGGATAAAGGGCTGTACTCCGGTAGTACAGGATGTTAAACAGTTTCTGCAATCGTTATTAAGTAATATATCTGAAGCCGAGTTTTCTTCAAAGGAAGAATGGTTTGAGTATTTATCTAAGTTACAGCAAAAATGGCCCGATACCAAAGAACTAAGTGTTGGTGACAATATCAACCCAAATGATTTCATGCATCGGCTCTCCCAATCTTCGCCTTTAGCAAAAGCTTATTTGGCCGATGTAGGATCGCATCAAATGTGGGCAGCACAATCGTTAGAATTAAGCTCCCATCAAGTGTTCTTCACATCCGCGGGTATGGGAGCTATGGGGTACGCATTGCCAGCGAGCATAGGGGCCTCACTTGCGTTTAATAAACAACCTGTGGTTGCAATTATAGGTGATGGCTGCATGCAGATAAACATACAGGAACTACAAACTATTGTAAGGAATAAATTGCCTGTAAAAATTATCGTAATGAACAATCAAAACCTTGGAATGATACGCCAGTTCCAGGATAGTTACTTTGAGTCAAGGTATCAATCAACATACTGGGGCTATTCCGCTCCTGATTTTGAAAAAATTGCTTTAGCGTATGGAATAAATAGCAAAACAATAAGCGGTCCTGAAGAAATTAAGGAAGCTCTAAGCTGGATGTGGAATCAGGATAATTCTCATTTACCTGTCTTACTTCAAGTAATGATAGATCCTTATACCAATACCTATCCAAAAATTGCCTTTGGAAAGCCTATTACTGAAATGGAGCCATTCTCGAAACCTATTGAAATGGAGGGAACATAAATATGAGCATGCCTAAAGTCAGTGTAATTCTACCAACATATAATCGGGCAGGCTTTTTAAAGGAAGCAATAGAAAGCATACTTTGTCAGGACTTCCGGGACTTTGAATTAATTATCTCAGATAACTGTTCTACGGATAACACCGAAAATGTTGTTAAACCCTATTTAGAGGATCTTAGAGTAAAATACTTTAAGAACAATCAGAATGTAGGCCCTATTAATAACCACAATCTGGCTCTTAGGCGTTGTCAAGGAAGCTACATATGCACTTTTTCGGATGACGATGTGATGTTGCAGGGACATTTAAAAGGTAAAGTTAAAGTGTTAGATGAGAATCCGAATGTGGTTTTGGTTCATTCATCTATGAATATAATTGATAAAGAGGGGAAAGTTGTTAGCTCTGGCCACTGGGGCAAAACGACGATGCATCAACATCATGTCAAGGAAGAAATACAATCTGGTAAGAACGCTTTTGATATATTATATCAACATTGGAATTATATTTCGATGCCGACTGTCTTATTGAGACGAAAAGCATTAAATGATTTAAGGCTTGAATTCAATAATCAGCTGAAATATCTAGTTGACTGGGATTTATGGTTAAACCTTTCTGATATCGGAGATTTTTACTTTATGGATGAACCTAATGTATTATTAAGAAAGCACGAGACTAATGAAACTTCCTTAATGAATAAACAAATTATATTCAATGAATTACTTCTAATGAAACTATCTTTTCAAAGCAGGAAAAACGTTAATCTTTCTATAAAGCAAATATTAGAAACACATAAAACAACAAAAAAACAAATTGAGATATCTTATCCTTCTCAAAATTCTTTTTTAGCCAATCTCAAAAATAGAATTGTTAATAATCTTGGGCTTTAACAAACGGCGGTATTCATACTAAACAGTTGAATTTTACATTATACTGTTACCAGATAACTGGGTCCGGAGAGATCACATGCCAGTATTCATAATACCTTGGCTCTCTAACCACAGTGATTAGTTTACCGATTAAAAATTTAATTTGCCCATTTATGTCAGATCATAATAAGAATCATTTTATTCAAATCGATATTTTTAGAGGGATAGCTATTCTATTAGTCTTCCTTTATCACACTCAATTTTCTTTTTTTCCTTCATTTGAATCGTATACTTACAATGATTATTTCATTAATTTAGAATCAAAGAAACAACTTATTCTAAACATCTTGCCTTCTTCCTTTGGTTGGAGCGGAGTTCAGCTATTTTTAGTAATCAGCGGATTTCTAATTCATTTGAGTTATCTGAAAACACAAAATAAATTTAATTTTCTAACCTTTTATTCAAAGAGATTTTGGAGGATATATCCCACCTACCTTATAGTGTTACTAACCTTTTGCTTTATAAATGATAAGAATTTTTACTTTAATAGTCAAAAAGGATGGTTTGATGTAGCGAGTCATTTGCTCTTCACTTATAACTTTTCCGACCAAACAATTTTTACAATTAACCCTTTTTGGAGCCTTGCCTTAGAAGTTCAACTCTACTTACTTTATCCCCTATTTCTCTGGGGGAGAAACAAATTTGGATTATATACATCATTAATAGTCGTTTTGACAATCAGTTTTCTATCGATCATTTTAGGCTCATTTACTAATAATTTCAACTCTATTTATAAATACAAGATGTCGGTTCTTACATCATGGGGAATATGGTGTTTAGGTGCGTTTTTAGCCGAGAATGTCAATAAGGGCAAGAAAATATTTCCTAAAGTAAACAAACTACAACTCTCTTTATTACTTCTGATCCTAATCTGCTCAAAATTTGTTGTGGTTACGAATCTCTTCATTAACTATATAGCGGCCTTTTTTTGGTTGGTGTGCCTAGACTCTTATCTAAAAAGACCATTAAAAAAAGGAGTTTTAATCAAAATTCTTATATTATTAGGCACATGTAGCTATAGTTTTTACTTAATCCATCAACCTTTGTTACCTTTTCTATTCAATATAATTAAATTTGCCTCGGGTACTAGCTTAAGATTTATCAATATCATTCCTGTCTTCGTCTTTTTGTTCACTATTTCCTATCTATTGTATTTAGCTTTTGAATCTCAATTCATAAAAATAGGCACTGTTCTGAGAAGCAACAGCAACAGAAGAAACCAGTTATAAATGGCAAATTTATTATACATATCTACCAACGGCATGTGGAGCGGAAGCGAAGAACTGTGGACAAGATCTGCCATAGAACTTTCATCAACTAATCAGGTTTTTTATGCCACCAAATTTTATCATAATAATTTTGACAAAATAAGAGGAACGCGCTTCGATCTCTCACAAACATATTCACCTTTAAGCTTTGCCAAAAAGGCCATCGAAAAAATAAGCTCCTGGCGATTTAGCAGAAAAAATCATTTAAAGGAATTTATTAAAAGTATAAATCCGGCGCTTGTAATTATTTCACAAGGAAATAATCTGGACTCTTTAGAGGTTATGGAGTATTGCCTGGAATTGGGAATAAAATACATAACCCTAACCCAGTTGGTTACCGAGTTCCATTTTCTTTATTTAAATAGCTCGAACTTAAAAGCTCTTCAGAAGGCCTATCTCTCTGCTGCTAAGAATTATTTTGTTTCGCAAAATAATGCAGACCTGAATTCACGGATGCTCGGTATACCCTTACCCAATGCGGCTCTTACCTACAATCCCTGTAAAGTTTCGGCAGTGTGCCTCCCCTACCCTGAAAATGTTTTTTTATCCGTTGCACTGGTTGGAAGAATTGAATGTTATCATAAAGGGTATGACCTTTTATTAGAAGTTTTAAAGAAGGAAATATGGAGGGGCCGTAATGTACAATTTAATTTCTACGGAGAAGGGCCTCATAAAGAATTACTTGAAGAAACTATCAGTTCATATACTATCAAAAATATTCATTTCAGAGGCCAGGCCTCTGATGTCACAGAAATCTGGAAAAGCAATCATATCCTTTGTATGCCATCCAGAATGGAAGGACAGGCTTTGTCTTTAATTGAGGCAATGAATTGCGGCAGGATGGCCATTGTAACAAACGTTGGCGGTGCTGCCGAATTAATCGAAGATGGGAAGAACGGTTTTATTGCTGAATCAGCTAATGTGAGAGCCTTGGAGAACGCTTTAGAACGGGCATGGGAAAACAGAGAAAGATGGGATGATATGGGCAAAAATGCTTATGAAACGATCAGGTCTAAATATCCTGATAATGCCGTAAAGTATTTCAATGATCAGCTGCTAAGCTTGTTGTAGGCTATTTTGTGTCCCGGTAATTTATAAAGGAAAATGTCTGAAAAAAAACGTATTTTATTTGTTTGTCACGAAGCTACCCGAACGGGCGCTCCCATTATATTATTAAACTTTCTAAAATGGGTAAAAACTCACAGACAAAACGACGTTGAGTTTAAGATATTGATTAAAGACGGTGGAGATCTTGAATGTGAGTTCAGGGAATTAGCTGAGGTATACTCTCTAACTCCAAACTATAGTGTTTTAAAAAAATTGGTTAACAGAATTACAGGTAGGTATAAAATACCCTATTATAAGAATATTCCGGAGAAATTACTTCGTGAAAAATTTGATCTTATTTACCTGAATACAGCAGCTTCAAATTATTTAGCACCATTACTAAAGGAGCATATTGATTGTCCGGTTGTTTCACATATACATGAAAACGAATTTACGCTTCAAAACTATTATCCGGAAGCATTAAATGATGTTAATACGCAAAAAATCAACTGCTATATTGCTGCTTCAACTAATACGAAACATAACCTTATAAAAAAGCATGGGATTGATCCTTCCGCAATTTCGGTTGTGCACGAATTTGTAGAATTAGACAAATTTTCCAAACCGTCACGAACAATTGAATCGGTTAAAAAAGATCTGAATATTGAGAACGACTTTATAATTGGAGGCTCAGGTTTAAGCAGCTGGAGAAAGGGGATCGACCTCTTTGTAAGACTGGCGTATCTGGTTAAAGATAAATATCCGGAAGAAGCTATCAAATTTATCTGGGTAGGATATTTGAGTCCGAATTTCAAAGCGGAATTTGAATACGAATCTGAAAGACTAGGAATAGACAATATTCTATTTACTGAAGCTGTTAAAGATCCTAACAATTATTTTCAAGTGTTCGACTTGTTTGTGCTAACTTCCAGAGAGGATCCATTTCCGTTGGTTTGTCTTGAGGCAGCGTCTTTAGGAAAACCTGTAATTTGTTTCGACCAATCGGGAGGAATGCCGGAATTTGCAGAGCAATGTGGCAGCAGGATTATCCCTTATGCTAACGTGGAATTACTTGCCGAAGCTGTTATTGAACTCAAACATAACGATGAGCAACGAAAGCAGTTAAGTGATTCTTCTAAAGAAACAGTTAAAAACTTTGACATTAATGTTCAGGCTCCTAAAATATGGACCGTAATTACAAACTTACTTGATAGCACCAATGCCTAAAGTTTCTGTTATTATTCCGAACTATAATCATGCTCCCTATCTCCGTGAAAGAATAGACTCGGTATTAAACCAGACCTTTCAGGACATCGAGGTTATTATATTTGATGACTGTTCTAAAGATAATAGCCAGGAAATAATCGAACAATACAGATCACACCCGAAGGTAAGCCAGATAATACTTAATGAAGTAAACAGCGGAAGTACTTTCAAGCAGTGGGAAAAAGGAATAAGAATGGCTGAGGGTGAATGGATATGGCTGGCAGAGAGCGACGATTATGCTGATCCTCTTTTCCTGGAAACCCTTCTCGGCGAGGCTCAAAAATATCCCAGCTGTGGTTTAGCTTACTGCCAGTCCTGGAGGGTAGATGAGTTATCAGAGATAAAGTTTTCTTTCAAACAATTCTACACCGAAAGATGGGAGAATAATTTCTTCAACAACGGAATAGATGAACTGAGAGATTATTATTGGGGATATGGCATAGTGAATGCCAGTGCAGCCCTATTCAAAAAAGAGCCTGCCTTGAAAGTTAAGCCAGATTACATGACCTTCCGCTTTGCCGGCGACCGTCATTTCTGGATGGAGCTTTTGTTGCATACTGACATTGTATTTGTAGCCCGTGAACTAAATTTTTTCAGAGGGCACTCAAAGAACGTTTCCAATAACAGTGTTAAAGCCGGTTTGGATATAAAAGAAGGACTGAAATCTCTGGCATTGTTAAAGAATGACCTCTACGGTCACCGAATGTATCAGGAGCAACTTAATGCATTTGTAAAATGGTGGGCAGAAAGTGCTTTAAGAACTAAGAATATTCTGCCCTTGAGCTACCATAAAGAAATTATCGGATATGTGTCCCAAATCAATAACGCTAAATTTATTTTGGTACCTGGATTTATGTTAAGGTTTTTCTTACAAAAGATTACGAAACGTTTTTTTAAAGAGAAAGGACATCACCAGTAATGACTGAAATAAAAAAATACGATTATATTGACGCTATCAGAGGCTTAGCAATCCTCGGTGTTGTTTTTATACATTCTTACAACTATTTTGATTATAGAAACCCCGACCTGCCTGACTTTTTTGTACACACGGTTGAGTATGAACAAAAAGGGGTTCAATTATTTTTTATTGCCAGTGCATTTACTCTATGCCATTCCATGAACAGCAGAATGCTAAAGGAGAAAAATTTTATAAGAAACTTTTTTATAAGAAGGTTTTTTAGAATTGCGCCTTTATTTTATTTATTGCTAACCTTAACGGTTCTTTTTGGAGGTAATAAATACAGCCTCAGTTATATTTTAAGCAACTATCTGTTCTTTTATGCATTACACCCTGTGGGTAATAGTGGTATCGTACCTTACTCGTGGACTATCGGAATTGAAATGTTTTTCTACATTTTATTCCCCATACTTTTCCTTCGGATAAAAAAAATCGGCCATGCTATTGGAGCTACGATAGTGGCTTCCCTCCTATTCCAGCTGATAACATTTGGAATTGACGAATATAAAACCATAATTCCTGTAATCCAGCATCTAGACCAGGCCACGCTGGAAAAGTTTCTGTACCGAAGCCTTATGGGAGAGCTCCCTGTTTTTTTATTAGGTTTTGTCCTGTTCTACATTAACAAGAAAGATAATATGTCTTCAAGGGCCATTCTCACTCTTTCTGTCCTTTGGATAGCACAAATTGTTTTAGGATATATGATGAGCGACTTCTTAATCTTTAGTACCGGGCTTCTCTTCCTTTGCCTGGCCCTTTCGGATTATCGGTTTCCATTACTCGTTAATAAAGTAACTGTTTCTTTAGGCAAGTTAAGTTTTAGCATTTATCTTCTGCATTCTTATGTTTTGCTTTTGCTAAAAAACACCTCATTACAATATTATACCAATAACATCACTTTGGATTGCTTTATCAGGTTCTTTTTAGTCCTCACACTATGCTACATTATTGGACGTATAACCTATAAATTAGTTGAGCAAAAAGGAGTCCAATTTGGTAATAATTTTATAGCACTGATTTCCAAAGACAAAAAATAAATAATGACTTCGATTAAACTGGGAGTATTAAACGGATTTAGGGCAATAGCTATATTTCTCGTTATCTATACCCATACACTTACAGTAAAAGTGGCACAGAAACTTGATATCAGATGGTTTGATGATATGTGGATCGGTGTAAATCTTTTCTTTATACTATCTGGTTTTGTGCTATATCTTCCATTTGCTACAGGACGAAAATCATTTGAAAATAAATCTGATATATCAACGTTCTACAAGAATCGTTTTCTAAGGCTTTATCCGCTTTTCATCTTTATTCTACTCATTGCTTTCATGTTCTATGGAGAAATGAACTTAATAAGGCTCAAATCCCTTATACTGACGTTGTTTTCCATTTCTGTTTTCACTAATGATGAATTTTTACCAACGGTCCTTCCGGTATACTGGAGCCTGCAAATCGAAATTTTATTTAGCCTTGTGTTTCCGTTACTCATTTTAGGTATTAAAAGATATGGAGTCATCAATCTCTTCATATTTTGCTTCATCCTTTCCTTTGTGACTAGACTTGCCAGTTATAATATTAATCACTTATATCTACATCTGAACCCTATTAAGGACTCGATCGTTGGCAGACTTGATGATTTTATAGTCGGGATGTGCTTGTCTCATGCCTATGTTAATCGAAAACTGCTATTGAGTAAGTATTTTAAATCTCCAATATGGCTTTTTGCAGGATTGTTGCTCATTGGTTTAGGGCTATTAATTATTTTTTTAATCAGAACTGATCAAATCTCGAGAATTTATCTTGCTGTCATAAATAACTTTTTTCAGGCGGGTTTTTCAGTTTGGATTTGCCATTCTCTTGTGGCATCCAATTTCTTTACGTCGTTTCTTTCTTCGAAATTCATGCAACTAATCGGAGCCATGTGCTTTTCGATATATTCATGGCATGAATTGTTTATCGGCAGAATATCAACTGGCTATTTGTATGATATCCCGGATTTTTTAGCCTATCTATTACTTGTTTTCCTAACATCATCATTCACCTATCGGTTTATAGAATTCAGAAAAGAAGAGAACTGGAAATCATTATTTTTTCTAAAAAGATTTTAAAATGAAAAATCGCAAAGTAATTTGTCTTACACCTATAAAAAACGAATCATGGATATTAGAAACTTTTCTACGAGCGGCATCTCTATGGGCTGATCACATCATCGTTGCGGATCAGGGATCGTCGGACGGTTCAGTTGAAATTGCAAAGAAATTTGATAAGGTTATTCTTATTGAAAATAAATCGGCTGTTTACAATGAAGATAGTAGACAGAAGCTGCTACTGGAGGAGGCGCGAAAGATTCCGGGAGAAAATAATGTTTTTATGGCTCTCGATGCAGACGAGATATTGGTTGACTTTAAGGACAATCCGGAATGGGATGAACTGAAGAGTCAGGAACCAGGAACCACTGTATGGCTTCCCTGGCTTAATGTTTTGCCAGAAAATAAAACATACTATGGAGCCCGCGGCGGCCTGATGTTATTTGGGTATATTGATGACGGCAGACCTCACCATGGTAATCCTATTCATAGCCCACGCGTTCCATCTGATATGAACGAAAATAAAATTGGATTTGGCGGACTAAAAATTCTTCACTATCAATACGCGGTTAAAAATCGATTATTAAGCAAGCACCGCTGGTATGAGTGCCTTGAGAAAATAAAGTTTCCGGAAAAGAATAATATTGACATCTACAGGCAGTACCACCATATTGACTTGCCAATAGAAGATATTAGCCCCATTGAGAACTCCTGGCTAAGTCATTATTCTGCAAACGGCATAGATGTACAGTCAATACAAGATGACGGCAAACACTGGTGGGATAAAGAAGTTTGTCTGCTTTTTGAAAAACATGGAGTAAATAAGTTCAGGAAGCAGGCTATATGGTATGTAGACTGGAAGAAAATTTATCAATCCTATTTTCCTGATAGTGATAGCTCCAAAATTTATGATCCAAGAAGTAGCTTCGATAAATGGGTTCATAAATGGCTGGCAGCATCACAGGAGGACAGGTTTAGCTTTCCTAATAAAGTTGTTAATAAGTTACTTAGAATTATTAACTGGTAATGAAGATCGCATACTTAACTTATGATGATCCACTTTCTATGAGTGGCTGGTCCGGATTAACTTATTTTATCAGAAAATCGTTGGAAGATTCAGGTAATCAACTTACTTATATCAATTCCTTCAAAGCAAAAAAGAACCTAATACTAAAAATAAAAGAAAAGATATATCCCAAATTAACGGGCAAATTTATTCAGGCCCATCGTTACCCCTCTTACTATAAACAGATTGGAAAGCAGATTGATGAGAAATTGAGACAGGCGGACGACTTTGATTTTATATTCAGCAATTCATCAGAGCCGATTGCTGCATGTACCAGTAAAACCCCAAAGGCGTTTTGGGTTGATGCCAGTTTTGCAGGTATTTTGAATTATTATCCTGAATTTGACATAGTGCATCCGGAAACAATAAGGCGAGCGAATGAGCTTGAGCAACTGGCATACGATAAGTCTTCGGTTATATTCTTTGCGTCAGATTGGGCTGCCGAAACAGCGCTAAAAAATTATAAAATTGATGAAAGAAAGGTAAAGGTAGTTCCTTTTGGAGCAAATATAAGCACTCCGCCTAAGGCGAAAGAAATTGAACTTGTTATTCAAAATAAAAGATCAGACAAATTAATTTTGCTATTCGCCGGAGTATACTGGGAACGAAAAGGAGGTCCTCTTGCCGTTCAAATAGTTGAAAAGCTTAATCAAATAAATATTCCGGCAGAATTAATAATTGTGGGTTGTTCACCCTTCGATAATAAGAATAAACCAGAATTTGTGAGACAACTAGGTTTTCTTTCAAAATCTGATATGCAGCAAAAACAACTTTTAGATTCCGTTTACAAGGAATCTCACTTTTTATTAGTACCGACCAAAGCAGAATGCTATGGGTTGGTTTATTGCGAGGCAAACGCTTTCGGTCTCCCTGCAATTGCCACTAATACCGGAGGAATCCCTACCATCATAAAAAATGACATCAATGGATATCTTTTTTCGGATTCATCGTCTGTAGATGATTATTGTAATGTCCTTCAAAAGTATTATAATAATGACCTATACCAGCAATTAGCATGTTCTTCCTTTAAGGAGTTTAGTGAAAGATTGAATTGGGATGTTGCTGGCAAAGCTGTCTCTAACTATCTACATAGTTGTATTTAAGAGGCAATTTTAGATGAAGAAAAGCATATTATTTATACATAATAAATTTCCATCTGAAGGGGCTTCTGGGAATGTTGTATTCCTAAGGCATTTTGAAGGCCTGGGAGAGGACTATGAAATACATATAGCTGTCTCTGAGAATTTGAAAGGAACTCCTGTTCCTAACTATTCAAAGAACTTCCATATTCACTATATTCCTTTAAGAAAAAAAGCCTGGCCGCCTTTTCGAGAAAGCCCCACTATGCTAGTTCAGGCAAGGATTTTTTTATGGCAAAAGCAAATTGAACAATTAATTCAAGACATTGAGCCAGTTTGTGTAATCTCGGTACTTGCCCATTACTTATGTGTTGCTGCCGCCCAAGCCTCCTACTCAAAAAAGATCCCTTTCATTTTATTTGTTCATGACAGATGGGATTATATTAATATTCATGACCCTGAACATTTAAAAAATCAAAAACTAAAGTTTGCTACTAAGGCGCTTAACAGGGCTAATCATATACTTACAGTATCCGAAAGTCTGGTTAGTAAAATAAGTAAACAATATCTTTCTAAAACCAAATTGCTATTTCCTATCCCCTCCGGGTTAAAAGAACATGCTGTATGGACAGATGAAATGAAAGGATCGACTACTATTATTCATGCAGGAACAATAAATAAGTACGCTGTAAATGTGTTCACATTATTAGCCGACAAAGTTCTGGAGCCTGCGGATAAGCTTAAACTCATTTACGTTCCTATGGACTTTTTAGAGCCCTTATTATACAAGTATAGGAACGTAAGTATTATAGATTTTTTTCCAAAAAGTATACAGGCGTTAGAATATGTAAAGGGAAATGCGACAGCATTATTGGTTTATTATGGTCTGTCCTTTGATGAAAACCCTTTAGCTTATGATAGCTTTCCGAGCCGCTTCGTAGAGTTTACTCATACGGGTGTGCCAATAATTTGCATAGCTCCGACAGGCAGCGAATTTCACACTTTCTTAAAAGCAGTAAACTGGCCCTTACTTTATGATGAAGGCACAATAGAAAACATTAAAGACTGCTACGACAAACTAAAGAATAAGCAGTTTTGGGACTTTTGTGCTGCAGCTACCAGAAATGTTGCGGCCAAGTTTTTTAATCCGAAGGCCTTGCAATCAGCATTTAAACAATCATTAGAACAGGAAAATTAATGAACAATACTATTACTCCATTTTTTTCGGTTATAATGCCAGCATACAATGCTTCTGAATATTTAGCAGCGGCAATACAGTCTGTAAAAGATCAGGTTTTTAAAAATTGGGAACTTATTGTCATAAATGATGGTTCGACCGACAATACAGAATCTATTGCACAAGAGTATACCTCAAACGACTCTCGTATAATATTAATTAGCCAGCCAAATAAAGGACTTGCCGGTGCAAGGAATACCGGATTAGAAAATAGTAAGGCACCCTGGATTGCATTTTTAGATTCAGATGATTTATGGCTTCCAGAAAAACTTCAACTGCAATACAACTATATTAATGAGGACCCACAACTAGACATTGTATATACCAATGGCTATTCCTTGTTTGATAATACTCCCGCTCCCATCTACTATCACTTCCAGGTTCTGGCAGGAAAAGCATTTGGTGCGGACATGTATGAAAAAATTATACTTAACAATTATATACCGGTATTATCGGTTGTAGTGAAAAAAGATTGGCTTACCAAAATAGGATCTCAGGATATGACAGTAACATCCGGAAGCGAAGACTGGGATTTCTGGATCAGGTTGGCAAGAGCTGGTGCAACTTTTATGGGATTAAGTGAACGGCTGTTTATATACCGGGTACACGCCGGTGGAATGTCCGCACAAAGGTTCAAGCAACAGCGTTCGTCCTACGATATAATTGTGAAGAATATAGAGCCCAATGTTTTGAGGCAGCCTATTATTAATCAGGTAATAAAGAATCAGATCCCTTTTATTAATGAATTATCCCGCCACAATAAGCAGGAAGGGAATAAAGAGGCAGCAAAACTTACTGCGCTATATAAGGGTAGCTCAGTTTTAGAGAGTTTGAAATCGTTATTACCTCCTCTTGTATTTTTAAACTTATTGGTTACAAAATTGAATCCGGGTTCAAGAATTAAAAGAAAACTGTCTTCAATAATCTACCGGTCAGTAACCAATATTTTGTATTCGCTGAAGGAGTTCAAGGACGGGAAAGCTGACCTTTACAACTCGCATTATCATCGTTGGAAGTATAAATCTCAACTAGACAGGTCGGGATATTTTTATATGCATAAAACAGCAAGGATAAACGTCACCGCCCCAAAAGCTAAATTCGTAACTTTTGGATTAGGTATTTATGAATACAGCCAGATTAATTTAAGCCGGGATGTTTCTTATCTTTTTACAGGGAGTGACGTCGTTATCGGCAGATATTGCAATTTTAATATCTGGCAAGGAAAGGTTATTATAGGGAATAATGTATCATTTAACAATTACTGCTCCCTAAACTGTTTAGACGAAATTAAAATCGGCAACAATACCTGGTTTGGAGAAGGTGTGCGGTTTTACGACCATAATCATAAGTTTAAAGAAGCCGAGAAACCATTTACTGAGCAAGGTTTCTCAACTGGAAAAATTAAAATTGGTAATAACTGCTGGATAGGCAGCAATACGGTAATTCTCCAGAATGTGACCGTTGGAGACAATTGTGTGATAGGTGCCAATAACCTAATTCATAAATCGTTACCGCCGAATACCATTGTTAAAGCTAAGGCAATGGAAATAATAGAAGAAATAAAAAGGTAATATCTTTTAAATAAGCTTAAACTGTATGCTCTTTAACTCCCTCGATTTCATTGTTTTTTTTGTATCTGTTGTAGTTCTCTATTTTTTACTCCCTTATAAAGCAAGAACTTTTCTGTTATTACTGGCAAGCTGTTTTTTTTATATGTTCTTTAAGCCTGAATATATACTCATTCTTGGCTTCACTATTGTTCTGGATTTCTTTCTGGGGATAGCAATTGAAAAAGCGGCATCGAAATCTAAAAAAAGAAGGTTACTAACAATAAGCCTGATTTCGAACGTATTAGTTCTTGCTATCTTTAAATACTTCAATTTTATCAATGAGAATATTTCAACTATTCTTGAAACGGCAGGGATAGGTAATCCCATTCCATATTTAAAGATAATACTTCCAATTGGCCTGTCGTTTCATACATTTCAGGCAATGAGCTACATTATAGAAGTCTACAGATCAAATCAAAAAGCAGAAAAAAACTTTTTAATATATGCCCTATATGTAATGTTTTTTCCTCAATTAGTTGCCGGCCCTATTGAGCGCCCTCAAAACATCTTATACCAATTTTATGAAAAGCATAAGCCAGACCCTCATATGATAAAAAGGGGCTTGCAGCTTATTCTGTGGGGGCTTTTCAAAAAAATAGTAATAGCAGACAGGCTAGCACACTTTGTAGATATCGTTTACAATGACCCTTATAATTTCCATGGGCCACTATTAATTCTAGCTACAATTTTCTTCGCTTTCCAGATTTATTGCGATTTTTCCGGGTATTCTGATATGGCAATAGGGACAGCTTCTATCCTGGGCTTCAGGCTAATGCGCAACTTCGATAAGCCTTATATTTCAACATCGCTAGCTGAATTTTGGAGACGGTGGCACATCTCACTTTCAACATGGTTTAGAGACTATGTTTATATACCACTAGGTGGCAACAGACGTTCGGCAACAAGAAATACTATCAATTCGCTAGCGGTGTTTACGTTAAGTGGTATATGGCATGGAGCCAGCTGGAACTTTATTATATGGGGAACTCTCCATGGTTTATTAGTTGGCTTAAATCATTTATTTTCCAAATACGTTAAGCTTAAACAGACATTACTGACTACCGCCCTAGGGTGGTTAATTACATTTAGCCTTACATCGTTTTGTTGGATCTTCTTTCGGGCCCATTCTCTTAATGACGCGAAACATATTGTATTTAACCTTTTCTCTCAGCTTAACTTATCTTCGCTAAAATTTGAATATTCAGAACATTTTATTGGGATGAATAAAAATCTGGCTCTGGCTCTGCTTTCTATATTATTTCTTTTATCTTTTGAATTTAATCAGGCGGTAATATTGAAAACCTATAGGAACCTGCCCGCACCGTCAAAAGCTATATGCTGTTATATATTGTTAATGGCCATTGTTCTATTTGGTTTTTATAGATCTAATACACAGTTTATTTATTTTCAATTTTAATGCGTAAAATATATCTATACATGGCCAGCATTGGCTTAGCTGTCCTGGCTACAACATTTGCTATATTCAAATTTAATCCTATCTATTTAGTGGCGAGTGATTATTTTCAGGCTATTGAGAAAAAATCTAAACAGCTCAATGTAATTACATCTCCTAAAGTCGTACTAGTGGGAGGATCAAATTTAGCTTTTGGAGTGGATTCTAAGATGATTAGTGATTCCCTAAATATGCCTGTAATAAATATGGCTGTTGGCGCTGCATTTGGTATCGAATTTGATTTAAATCAAATTGAAAAGCATGTAAGAAACGGTGACATTGTTATAATTTCGGAATTTCCTGGTAGCCCCAACTATGAGGTAATATATAATACCTATGTATATGCACCCTCAACAATAGAAGGAATATCTTCGATCCATCAATATTATAATCTTATTAAAGCAGGAATACTTGTTAATGTCCAATCTATACAGAATACAGTATTAAACGGAAAATCGTTGAACCCCGTTTCTAAGCCAAACATGAAGATCAGTGACACCACAAGTATTTATTTCAAAGAAGGCTTTAATGAATACGGAGACTTAGTAAGCCATATAAATAATACTAAACCTAAACAATTAAATGATAGAGGTGAATTCAATACCTTCTATAAAGAGCATATTGATTACATAAATCACTTTGCAACTTCTGCAAGGAAGAAAGGAGCAAAAATCTTCTATATACATCCGCCATATCCAGCCTCTGAATATAAGCGTAATCTAAAAGCATTTGAAGATTATCAAAACTACATTCAAAAGAATATAGAAGTAAAAGTTCTAGGCGAACAAGCCAGTAATATCTATCCTGATAGCCTTTTTTTTGACACTGTAAACCATTTAGATTCAATAGGCCGTACTAAAAGAACGGAAAAAATGATACATTACCTACTGAGCGGAAATATCCAATAAACAATTGTTAATGAATAAATTAGTAGCCGTTACCATACCAATATATAAAGAAGAAGCAGATTATATTGAGCAAATTTGCCTTCAGCAAGGGTTTAAGGTTTTGGGCAAGCACCCCATTATATTCTTTGCCCCTAAGTCTTTAAATACTTCGTGGTATGAAGAATATTGCAAGCCTTGGGGCAATTTCAAAATAGAGCGATTTGATGACGAGTATTTTTCGGGAATTCCGGGATACAACCGTTTAATGCTATCGAAAGAATTTTATCAAAGGTTTATAGATTACCAATATATTCTTATTTACCAGCTAGATGCATTCATTTTCAGGGATGAACTTGAATACTGGTGTAATAAAGGCTACGATTATATCGGTGCACCCTATATTTTTGTTGACCTGGATACGTATCCTATTAAGTTTCTTAGTACTTACAGAAAATTGCTGAAGCTTTTGAAGAAAGTTGGGCTTGGCATTTACTCTTACCGCCATGTCGGCAATGGAGGATTCTCCTTAAGAAATGTGAATAAGACTTTAAACTTATTAAGCATTTGTAATAAAAGCGCAAAGAACTGGACTGCTCTTATGGAAGATAACTTCTTCACCTACTGGGGCAATGTGCTATTCCCATTCTTTCATCTGGCAAAAGAAAAAGATGCGGCTCGATTTGCAATTGAATTGGATTGCAAAAAAACATATGAGTTTACAGATAGGCATGTTCCATTCGGCTGCCATGCCTTTATGCGATATGAGCCGGAGTTTTGGATACCACTAATAGAAAAGGAAGGTTATAAAATCAATGGCTAAACGATTTGTAACGATAGTACCGCATATTGAAAATCTTGAACTAAGGAAGGACACCGGACAAATACCTTATCATTTCTATAAGGAGCTGGGATATGAATCTACTCTAGTCTCTTATTTCTATACCCTTAAGGGAGGAAGAAAGGCTGGGCCGGTTAAGTTTCCCCCAACTATTAGAGAAGAGATAATCAAAGACTATCCCTTTCTTGATTCTGAAGTTAAAGGGCTAAAAATGCATTTCCTGCCTTATGACGGCAGGGAACGCTTTTATGAAAAAGCCATTAAGAAATACATTGAAATTGAAGCAAAGAACATTGATGTTCTTAATTTATTCCATTTAGGGTCAGAAAATATCTTTTATGCACTTTTATATAAATTCAAGAACCCTCGTGGAAAAGTTTATTTGAAACTTGATATAGATATTGGCCACTATGAGCAGCAAAAATGCTTTTTCAATATAAGTGGAAGATTGGGATTTCTAAAAAAGTGTTTTTACAATACAATAATTCTGCCTCTTTTTTTTAAACTGGTTCATCTTATCACTGCTGAATCTGAAGCTGGCCTAAACTACTTCAAAAAACGTTTCCCAGCCGCTTCCGGGAAATTAGCACTAATACCTAATGGAATTGATAGTAATCAAATAAACAATTGTATTACGAAACTAAAGAGCTTTGAGGAAAAAGAGAATATCCTTTTAACCGTTGGCAGAATTGGCAATAAGCAAAAAAACACAGAGTTTTTACTTGAAGCACTAAGAAGGGCCGACCTGAAGGAATGGAAGGTAATTATCGCTGGCCCCATTGAGAAAGAATTTGAGAGCGAAAAGGAACTCTTTTATGAAAAGAACCCAGGCTTTAAAAACAAGGTTGTATTTACCGGAAATATTACCAACCCTGCAGAGCTAGCAAGCCTATATAACCGCTCAAAAATATTTTGCATGCCTTCCAGATGGGAAGGCTTTCCTTTAGCTGCAGTGGAAGCCGCATATTTTGGCAACGTACTGCTTTTAAGCAATAGTATATATGCCTTTAATACACTAAGCGATTTTGGAAAAGGCGGAGAATCTTTCAGTATTGAAGCTCCTGAGCATCTGGCACTTTTAATAGAGAAATACATTAATGAACCGGGCTTGTTAAATGAAAAACATCTTCATATCAAAGAATATGCGGCGAAAAAATTCGTTTGGCCAGAAATAGTTAAAAAATTAAACAAGCAGCTTGCATAAAATGACTGAAAAAGTAGGTAGAATTATTTTTATTACCAATAGCATTTATCCTGTTGCCGACTCAGGGGGAGGCAGTATAGTTATGTACCGGCACTTGAAGCGGTTTCAGAATGAAGGGTATGAGGTGGTATTTGTAAATACAATACAACACGAACAACAATACAGGACAGAATTCCGGGAAATAAAAATTCATAAAAAAAAGTGGTATCCCCCATTAAGGCAAGCTACACCCTGGCTTACAACGCTAAGAAGCCTGTTTTACTTTAATAAACTAAAACAGGAGATTTCCATTGAAAGCCAGGATATAGTATTAAGCATGTTTGGAGACTATACCAATCTTCTTTCTCTCAAAATTGCAACTTATTATAGAATCCCGCTGTTCATGGTGTATCATGACGACAGCATTTTTAACGAGTACGGTAAATTAAATTTGATGCATCGTTCCCATATTTCAAAGCTAATTAATAAAACCAACCACTTTTTCGCAGTGTGCGAACCGATGAAAAAGTTATTGGAAAAAAATGGCATTGGCTCTTGTTCTGTCCTATATCCAATCCCACAAGGCTACTCAGGGCCAACGAAATCCTGGGATGGCGTTGAAAAAACCAATCTCAACTATTACAATTCGGGCCTATTATTTGAAGACCTACACTTGGAAATTCTTCATATCTTTGCCTCGGCCGCCGCGCATAATCACTCTACAGTTAATCTTATAGGGCGATTACCTTCTGCATTTGAAAAAAAGCTTTTAGGTAAATCATCTCTGCAAATACACGATCGATTTGATAAAACAGAGGATTTGTTTAAACATCTTTTGAAAAAGGCAGATGTACTTCTGGTGTTTTATTCGTTCAAATTAGATAAGGAACACAGAATGTTTCATAGTTTTCCGAGTAAGTTTGCAGAGTATTGCCATCTTGGAATCCCGATATTAATAGTTGCGCCACCTGAAAGTGCCATAGGGCAGTGGGCAATAGAACATCATTGGAAAAGTTATGTAAATAGCGATAATGAAAATGATCTCAATGAAATGATGAAGCGGTTTAAAAATGAGGGCTTCTGGAACTCTTGTAAAGACCAGTCTTTAGCGGCCGCAAAAAGCTTTTTTGATCCTGAAAAGATACATGCACAACTTTCTTCAAGGATTTTTGAACAGAATTAAAAATAAAATGAATCCTTCATTTGCAATACTTATTCCCTGTTATAATTCAGCCCAATATTTGCCAGAGTTATTTGAAGGGATTCGGAATCAAACAGTTCCTTTTGATGAAATAATCTGTTACGATGATTGCAGTTCTGATAATACTGTAGAGATTGCGCAGGCGTTGGGGGCTAAAGTTATCAAAGGTATAGAAAATAAAGGGCCCGCCTATGCGAGAAACCGCCTGATAGAAGCTTCTAAATCTGACTATATTCATTTTCATGATTCCGACGACCTGATCGCCCCCCGATTTGTAGAGGCTCTCAAGGCCAGCATCGAAACAGAGGATGTGCAATTTATTTGCAATACTTATGTTTTCGACAGGGAAACCCGAAGTGAAAGCCTCGGAAATATTGTTTATGATGGGCTCCTTAGGGCCGAAGACCAGTTAATGTTTTTTCTGCAAAACGTAGGCTTCGCCAGCATGGGGCTTTACAGCCGTAAAGCCTTAAATGATATTAAAGGCTTCAGGGAGGATATAAAAGGTAATGAAGATCCGGACCTTCATATCCGCCTTTCCGCTAAAGGATATAAAATTAAGCCATTAAAAGAGTATCTTGTGACAAAGCTGGAACACTCATCTTCTTTTTCACATCAAAACTGGTTTCAGTGCCTTTCGGACAAATTAAAGTGCCTTCGCTATTATCACGAAAATTTGCCAGCCCAGTATTCCATTATCATTGGTAAACAAGCAGCGGAGCTATCTAATTACTTCTATAGAGAACATAATCCGAAATTAAGTAAGGATGCTCGGAAATTGGCTTATAAAACAGGGGTAAAAACGATAGACACTACTCCATTTGCAGCATTAGTAACTAAAACCCTGGGTCTTAAACTTTACTTATGGCAATACAGAAAACGAGTAGATCTAAAGCTAATTAAATAAGTTGATGGATTTAGTTTCGATTATCATACCCGTTTATAATGCTGAACAGTTTCTTGAAGAAACTATCATTTCTGCAATGAAGCAAGATTATCCCAGGAAAGAAATCATTGTAGTAGATGATGGTTCAAATGACCAGTCTATAAGCATCGCGAAAAAATTCGAGCCTAATGGAATTATTGTTATTACGCAAAAAAATAAAGGAGCTAGTGCTGCCAGAAATAGAGGATTAAATACCTCCAAAGGAAAATATATCCAGTTTTTGGATGCAGACGATTCCCTAAGCGCTGATAAAATTAGCAATCAAATTAAGTTACTTGCAGATAATCCACTTAAGCTTGCGGTTTGCAGCACAGTTCACTTTTATGAGGATGAAAACAGGTTTGAGAAAAAACCCGATGCTTATGAAGAAGGATTTCTCTTTTCGACAGAAAATACTGCAGATTTTCTTATAAAACTTTGGGGTGGAATTACAGGCAAGGGTTCTATGATTCAACCAAATTCCTGGCTAATACCCAGGCAACTGATTGAGAAAGGCGGGACGTGGAATGAAAATATCAGCCTGGACGACGATGGCGAATTTTTCTGTAGAATGATTTTGGCATCGGAGGGAATTATTAAAGATTTTGTTAGTAAAAATTATTACAGAAAATTCAGAAACAGGGATTCTTTGTCGAAACCAATATCAGAAAAGTCATTACAAAGCTTATATTTATCTTTTGTTCAAAAAAAAGAAGCGCTATTAGGATGCGAGGATAGTACCGATGCAAGAAAAGCGATAGCAAATCAATTTCAGAATTTAAGCATTCTTACCTATCGGAAGTATCCTGAGATCTATAAAAAATCGCTTAAAGAAATTGCAAGCCTTAGAGTAAAACCTTCTAGTACTCCCTCCATCGGAGGCCCTTTTATTCAGGCTATTTCGAGTATATTTGGCTGGCAATTTGCAAAAAACCTAAGTATTTTGAAAAGTAAGCTTTTCGGATAGAGTTATATTAATTTAAATCAGAGCATATCGGTGATCGCGGTAATAACCTCCACTCTTATACCATCAGTAGCAGTCCATTCCTTTTTTTCAGCAGAGGACAGGATGAAGCAGACAATAAATACAATAGAAACACTT